>DASPXQ010000067.1:0-5665 GCA_035637195.1 Thermoplasmata archaeon
GGAAGCGGTGCAGGATCGGCCGATGCGCGGTCTCGGTTCCTACGTAGTATAGAGCTCCGCGGCGTGAGGCTGGCTCGAACGCCTCCAGGAAATCGTTGTGGCGACGGAGTTCGCGCAGCGCGTCGAGGAGGGCGGGATGGCTCCGGGCGCGTCGCTCGGCGAGCTCCCACAGGTCCCCGGCCGCGATCGCGCGGCGGGCCTCGCGGATCGCGCCGAAGCACACGTGCAGGTTGTGCTCCGCGAGGAGCGCCTCGCTCTGCGCAATCTCGCCGATCGCGTGAGCGGTGCACACGGGACACAGGCAGCCACTGTCCCGGACCTCCGATGCACGTCGGGTGCCGTCCGGGAAGAGCATGCGGCCGTCCCGAGCGTACTTCGCGTACGACGCGGAGTCGAAGAGGTCGCACCCGAGGAGGATGGCGAGCGGGAAGACGAGCGGATGGCCGGCGCCGAACAAGTGGACCGGCTTCGAGGGGTCCAAGCCTTTCTTCGACGCGACGATGACCCGGACGAGATCGCGGAACCGATACGATTCAAGGAGCGGCACCACGCCGCCGATCGCGCACACGGCGACATCGAGGGAGGAGACCGCCTGCGCGCATCGCTCCCGCAAGTCGGCGTGGAGGCCTCCTTGGACCGCCCCGACGAGGGCCATTCCGTCCCGAAGCGACTCGGCCTCCTTCGCGCGTCGGATCGTCTCCTGGACATCGGCCTCGGCGCGCGCGTGATCGTGCCCGGGCTCCGAGAACACGTCGAGCATCGTGCCGAAATCCGAGCCGATCGACTTCTGGAACGCGACGATGTCCGGGTTGGTGACGTCGACGTCGCCGTACACGTGGGACTGGAATGCGCCGGAGTCCGTCACAATCGCCCGCGGGAACTCGAGGACGGAGTGGATGCCATCCCGCAGGATCGCCTCCCGCCGGGGGCTCTTGCCGAGGATGTACGCGTTCGTGATCAGGATCTCCGCGCCGAACCGCGACGCGAGGTCGCTCGGCAGGATGACGGGCCGGTTCGGATTGACGACGGGCAAGAGGGCGGGCGTGGTCACGGGGCCGTGGGCCGTCTCCAAGACGCCGATGCGCCCCAGGCCATCCCGCTCCCGAACCTCGAACACGCGCGGCCATCGGGCGTCGCGAATAAGCCTTTTTGGCGGTTCGCCCACCTTGGCGCAATGGCTATGTCCCGGAGGCGGCTCGGCGATCCGGATGCTGCGCGAGACCTTCGTCCACATCCCCGGTGTGGGATACCGGACGGAAGAACGGCTCTGGCGTTCCGGGATCCGGACCTGGGACGATTTTGCATCTGAGCCGCGGCCATCGCGCCTCGCCGAACGCCGGGCGTCGCGCATCGGAGAAGAGCTGGCTCGGTCTGTCGACGCACTCCGGCGCGGTCGCCACCGCTATTTCGCCCGGACCCTCCCGCCCCGGGAGCATTGGCGGGCGTGGTCGGAGTTCCGTGATGCGGTCGCGTTCCTCGACATCGAGACGACCGGCCTCTCCCTAGGACGCGATGCCGTGACTGTCGTCGGCGTCTACGACGGCCGCCGCCGGCGGACCTTCGTGCAAGCGGACAATCTCGACGAGCTGCCGGGGGCGTTGGAGCGGGCGAAGTTGCTCGTGACGTTCAACGGACGCGGGTTCGACGCGCCCTTCTTGCGGAAGGCATTTCCGCGGATGCCCCTCGACCAGATCCACCTGGACCTATTGCACCCACTCCGCCGACTCGGGTTCTCCGGGGGCCTCAAGGCGATCGAACGGGAGATGGGCATCCTCCGCAGCGAGGAGACCTCGGGACTGGGCGGCTTCGATGCCGTGCGCCTGTGGCGCGCGTACGAGGCGGGGGACGACGACGCGCTCGAGCTGCTCATCCGCTACAACATGGAGGACGTCGTGAATCTCGAGCCGCTCGCGTCGTTCGCGTACGATGCGTTGCGGACGCTGTGCCTGGATCGCGGCTTCGTGACGGCGGATCGCCTCCCAGCCCCTCCGGGGGCACGCCCGGGTGGATCCTCTCGAGTCCGCGCCTCCTTAGAGCGCCGCCGAATGGTCGTTGTTCCGGAGGGCGCCTGAGGACAACCGCAGGCAACTCCGCTTGAAGCAGGGCGGATCCGGTCAAGGTGCGCGCCCGCGGAATCGCTTCGCGGGATACTTCCGTTCGTCCTTCCGCAGCTTGTCGAGGACCGCGTCGGAAAGGTCGAGATCGAGTGCGTTGGCGAGGCTGAGGCCGTAGATGATGACGTCGGCGAGTTCCTCGCTCACCGACCCTCGGTCCTCCGCAGACAGCCGGGCCGAGGCGTCCCGCCACAGGAACGGTTCGACCAGCTCGGACGCCTCGACGGACAGGGCGATGGCGAGGTCCTTCGGCGTGTGGAACGGCTCCCAGGCCCGCGCGTGGACGAAGGCCCGCACGTGCTTCCGCAGATCCGCGACCGTCGTGTCGGCATCGACCATGGAGCCGCATCGCCCCGCTCGTAGAAAGGCTTACGCGCGTACGCCGGGTCCGCGGAGGTTCACGACCTCTTCCAGGACCTCGCTCTCGAGAGGCCCGATGAGGCCGGGCGAGCCGAGTTCGACGCGGGCTGAGAGGCACCCGTCTTCGAGCGAGATGCGGACGGACTTCAGTCGGGACCGGAACAGTTGGAGACCTTTACCGTTCCTCGAAGGCAGCTCCCGCTCGCAGAACATGAGGCCGAGCCGCTCCAGGTCCTTGATCCGACGATAGCATGCAGCGATCGGAATCCCGAACCGGCGGCTCAGCTCGATCGCGGATACCGGGCCCGAGGAGGTCCCCAGGAGGATCCGCGCGGAATACTCGTCCATGATGGTCTGGCTCACCTGAAGCGGTTGCATCGCTCAGTCCCCCCTCAACGACAGGATGCGATCGACCAGGCTCGTGACCTCATCGGCCTCGAAGGGTTTGTTGAGATACCCGACGGCGCCGCGGCGCACGCTCTCGATCTCGGTGAACGAGTCGCCGAAGGCCGTCATCAGGACCGCCCGCAACCCCGGGCGCGCCCGCCGTGCGGCCTCGATCAATTCGACCCCGTTCGGGCCCGGCATCCGATAGTCCGTCAGCAGGAGGTCGACGCGCTCGCGGACGAGGCTCTCCAGCGCTTCCGGGGCGCTCGCCGCGGTGAGGACTCGATACCCGACGACAGTGAAGAGTTCGGCCAGGTTCTCGCGCACGCCCTCGTCGTCGTCCACGATGAGGATGGACCGGGGGATCGTCTTTCCTTCGGGCGGCAGCGTAATCATCATCCGTCTCGCTCGAAACGATGGAGGCCCGTGGTTATATACGGGCTAGTTGAGAGGGGTTGACAAGCGCCGCGACCTCGCGCACGGGTCGAGCGGCGTCGTCGTTCACGGTTCCGATAACACGATCGCGGGCGCGCGCCGTTCGGAGAAGGCCCGGACGACTCGCCACGCGCGCTGGCCGGCGTCCGTCACCGCGTAGCGGCCTGCGTCGCCCTTCGCGAGCAGCCCGTCCGTCTGGAGCTTGGACAGGTGGAAGGACAGTTTCGAGGACGAGTCGACGAAGCTCTTCTTCAGGATCGCGGAGTATGCGACGGGACCCGACGCGAACACGTACCCGACGACCGCACGCCGGATCGGGTTGGCGAGCGACTCGAGCATGCCCTGCAGCGGGCCCGAAGGCACGTCGGCCGTGAGGTCCGCCGCGACCTCGGCGGCGAGTGCCGGATCGACCCGGCCCAGCACGAGCGTCCCCCCTTTCGCGGAGCATTTCCCGCTCACGTGGCGGATCCACGCCAGGACGTCCGCCCGGCCGTGGGTCGTCTCGAGCATCGCCAGGTCGGCGGCGTACACGACCGGCCGTTCCGCCTCCTTGAGGTGTTCCTCGATCGCGACGTTGAGCTGGTACAGTTGCCGCGGCGCGAAGACGCCCGGCGGCTGGCTCTCCGCGTCGATCCGAAGGACGCGCGCCGCGCCCGATGGCGGCGTGCCGGCCGGGCCGAGGACGGCCAACAACGCACCCCGTGCCGCAGCCTCGGACAGGATCGGGCCGGCGGCCACCCCCGACGAGGAACCGCTCATGGTCTTTCGGGCCGAGCGTTCTTCCTCGACCGCCCTCAGCGTTCGTCGGAGCGTCTCGACCTCGTACGGCTTCTCGACGAAGTCGACCGCGCCGGCTTTCATCGCCTCGACGGCCGCATCAATCGTGCCCTGACCCGTGATCATGACCGCGGCCGCGCCCGGTTGCGATGCGCGAAGGCGGTGCAAGACCTCGAGCCCCGACGCCTTCGGCATGTGGAGATCCAGGAGCGCCACATCGAACGCCTCGCGATCGATGAGCCGCATCGCCTCGCCGCCGTCCGACGCCGCGACGACCTGATGGCCGTCCTCCTCGAGGAGCTCGCGCAGCCCGGACCGGAGCGTGGCGTCGTCGTCCGCCACGAGGATCTTCACCCGGCGTCCCTCCGGGGGATCGAGCCCATCCTCCCGGCCGGTATAAAGGCCTGCTGGGGCGATTCGCGGAGACACGACGACGGCCGAGGCGACGTCCCGGATCGTCGGGAGACGGGGCTTGCGTTCACGAAGGCCCCGTGACCGCGCGGGTCACCTCGAAGCCGCCATCCTCGAAGGAGAGGGCGAAGGCACCCGGGTCGTGCTTCGTCGACCGCATCTTCGTCACGCGCAACCGGCGCTGCACGTACAGGTCCGACGTCGGATGCATTTCGAGCTGCACGATGCCGTCCGCGAGGTACGCCTCCGCGGGCGCATGGGACGTCGGGCCGAGGTCCACCGGCTTCTCGGAGATGAGGAACGTCAAGGGACCGAGGTCGCGCAGCCACTCGAAGAGGAAGTACAGATCGGCCCGGGGATCCGGCATCTTCGCCATCGTCTCGAGGACGTCGAGCGAGTCGACGACGAGGATCGAGATCCGGTCCGCTTTCATCACGTTGTTGCAGTACATCTTGAACAGCTCGAGCCACGTGCCGCGGCCCTGGAGGTAGTTGAGGTTCTTGCGGATGCTCCCCATGTCGAGGATCTTCAGGTGCTCCCACGCCTTGGGGTCCGCCATCCCAAGGGACGCCATGTGCTCGAGCGTGATGTCCTTCGACTGCTCCAGCGTGAAGTACGCGGACTTCCGGCCCTCCTGGAGCGCGTTCTGGTACAGGATCGAGAACGCGAGGGACGACTTCATCGTGCCCGGCGCGCCGCTCACGAGGACGATGTAGCCCTCCGGGAGCCCGCCCGCGAGGATGTCGTCGAAGCCCCGTACGTACGTCTTGACGCGTTTCCGGTCCGTCGGATCCCTCCGGGCGAATGCGCGGACCGACGTAAGCCTTTCTCCTTGAAAATCATCCGCGGGACGCGCACAATATTCAAATAGACTCGGGCCGCTCGGCTCCGCGTTGGCGGACGCATTCGCCGCGGTCGTCGCGACGCTCCGCGTGATCGGCGCCCTCGTGCTCCTGTTCTTCCTCCCGGGTTGGCTGCTCATCAACGCCCTCTATCCCCGCAAAGGCGAGCTCGACCGGGAGTACGACGCCCTGTACCGGCTCACGCTGGGCATCGTCCTCTCGATCGCCGTGACGGTGTTCTGGTCGTTCTCCCTGAACTCGCTCGGCGTGAACCCGGCGACGGGGCTCGGCGACGTCAACGCGCCGAACATCGCGGGCGGCCTGGTCGGCCTATCCGCG
>DASPXQ010000068.1:0-2768 GCA_035637195.1 Thermoplasmata archaeon
CGGTCCAGTATCTTCGCGGGAAGGAGGCGGCGGAATCTACCGTCGCGGCCGTCCGCAAGATCGGTCGGAAGGCGGTCTCCATCCAAGCGGACGTCTCGGACCCGCGGGCGTGCGATCGCCTCGTCCGAGAGACGGGGAACGCGTTGGGACGCCTCGATGTCCTCGCGTGCTTCGCCGGCCATCCGTTCCGCAACGAGGAGTGGTACAAGGAGTACACCGCCCTCACGCCAAGCGAGGTCCGGGCCCCGCTGGACATCGACCTGCTCGGGTCGATCTACGTTTGCCAGGCCGCGTTGCCCGCAATGGTCAAGGCCCGGCATGGGAGCATCATCCTGATCGGATCGACGCCCGCCCTCACGGGCGACACGGTAGGCATCCCCTACCTGATCGCGAAGGCCGGCATCCTCGCGTTGGGCCGCGCGCTCGCGCAAGCCTACGGCCCGAAAGGCGTGCGGGTGAACGCGCTCGCACTCGGGAGCATCGCGACCGGCCCGATGGAGTCTCTCTCACCCGACGAACGGCTCAAGCTGGGGGAGGAACCCGCGCTGAAACGGTGGGGCACGCCGGAGGAGGTCGCCCGCGTCGTCGCCTTCCTCGCCTCGGACGACTCCGCGTACATCACGGGACAGACGATCGTCGTGGACGGCGGCTACGCGATGCGCTGAACGCCTTATGGCGCGGGGAGCGTCACGCCCTCCATCGCAAAGGTCGCCCGCTGTCCGCAGTTGTGGCAGGTGAGGAGGAGGAGCGCCCGTCCCTCGGAGATGTGCTCCCGGACGATCCAATGGAACCGGCCGCAGTGGCATGCCAGCCGAACCTCGCCCTCGGATCCGTGGACCCGGAGATGGAGACCGTCTTCCGCGCTCCTCCAGCCTTGAATCACCATGCCGGGAGATGCGTCGTAGCGCACGTCTCGGGCCATCGCCCCTCCGGCCGTTCAACGTCTCGGACGCTTAAACACCTTTCCGACGGGCCGCGGGGTAGGTGACCCGATTGCCCCGTATCTTGGCGAACGACGTCAGTCGGTGCGGCTGTGTCGAACGCCTGCCCAGGATGTGCGTGACGGGCACGCCCCGCGCGACGAGCGCGTCGGACAGGAGCGACCGATGGCATTTCCACGGCACCGCCTCGGCGCACATGATCGCGGTGCGTCGGTCGCCGGCGAGGGTGAGCAGGCGCTCGACTGCGGCGGCGAATTCGGGAGACGCCATGTGGTCCGCGTAGCCGCGGAAGCCCTCGGTGCGCCAACCCGAGTTGGGGCTGTCCGCCCGAGGCTTGCGGTAACCACCCAAGGCCTCGAGGTGCGTGTACCCGATCCCGCGGGACGGCAGGTCTCGCGAAAGGACGGCCGCCGTGGCCCACGGGACCCGCCGGGAGCCGGGGAAATGCCGCACATCGACGAGGAGCGCGATCCGATGTTCCTCAAGGAGGGAGAGGAATTCTGCGAACGTCCGTGTGGAATGACCAATCGTGAAGATCGTTCGCGCGGGTGTCCCGAACATTGAAATCCCTGCTGCCTGTAGGATCCTCCGACGATTCTGTCGAAGGATGCGGTCGAACGGCAAGACCGTATCGATGGACGGATTTCTCAAACGGGATGACACGACCGCGCACGAAGTACGTCGGGCGGGACCACGGCGAGCACTTGGCCGCCACGACGCCCGCCGGGCCGTTCTACACGGACGAACCGCTGTTCCGGAAGGAGCTCGAGCGCTTCTTCGTCGGCGGCCGGTACAGCGAACAGGAACTGCGGGTGTACGACTTCGACGAGTACGTACGGCGCCGGCTCGAAGAGGCCTGATTCGTCTCCCAGGTTTGCGGGCTACGAGACCGTTGCCGTGTAGACGTCTTGGTCTCGCGGCGTCGCCGTGGCGACGTTCCGGTTGTCGGCCCAGATCGGATGGACGCCCGCCGCGTTCGAGGCGATGCCGTTGTAGTCGCCGAGGAACGCCCCTCCGCCGGTGGTGATTCCCAGGTTCGGGTCGAACGGGGCGTCCGTCACCGGCACGTTCGGGCGGAACGAGACGCCGTCGTCATCGGATTCTGCGTAGTAGACGTCCAGGAGCTTCCCGTCCGGGTCGTTCCGGCTGTCGTAGAAGGAGATGTCCACGCGGCCCTCGAAGGTCGTGATGGCGGGGAAGATCTGGTGGTTCGTGGCGACATCGTTCACGCGGGCCGGCGCGGACCAGCTCGCCCCGCGGTCCGTCGAGCGGGCGAGGACCACGTCCGCGTCCCCCGTCCGGTAGTCCGCCCAGGTGACAAAGACCGAGCCGGTGGTCTGGCTCACAGCCATCCTCGGGAAGCTGTCGAGTCGGTACGCGCTCCCCGGGAGCGGCTCGGGGACCGGGACGATCGACGCGATCCCCCGCTCCGCCTCGAACGTCTGGCCGCAGTCGAGGGACCGGGTGAAGAGGATCCGGTCCTTGTGGAAGTCCTCCCACGCGACGTACACCTCGCCGCCCGGGCCGACCGCGACGGTCGTGCCTTGGTTCTGGCTGTTCGGCGCGTGGTTCAGGGGAAGGATCGGCGTCCAGGAGCGGCCTCCGTCCGTGGACCTCTGGAAGACGATGGGGACGGCTCCGCCGGCGCTCTCGAACAGGGCCCACGGCATGTACAGGTTCCCGTCGCACGGTCCGCCCGTGTCGTCCACGGCGATCCATTCCTTGTCGGTGACGCGCGAGTTCCCCGGGCCGCCGAGCTTGTCGCTCGGCGTGTCGTGCCCCGCGTAGACGACCGAGGTGAAGTCGTACGTCGCCCCGAAGTCCGAA
>DASPXQ010000069.1:0-2336 GCA_035637195.1 Thermoplasmata archaeon
AAGTAGAAGAGGATCAGCACGCCGATTGCGACGCGGCCGAGATTGTGCAGCCACTTCACCTTGTGGACCGCGGGCCGATACACGCTCGGATGGGCCTCGCGATACCGGTCGTACGCGCCGTCCTGGAGGCGCGAAATGGCGTAGGAGGCCACGAGCATGATGCCGAAGAGGATCTGCGGGTTCTCCGTCACATCGAACGTGCGGAAGCGGATCGAGTCCGCGGGCAGGTTGCCCGCATCCCACGTCGAGGTGTAGCTGAGGATCTCGCCGCCGGGCGTGCGAATCAGGTGCATTCCGCCGGACGCGAGCGAGGGGTCGGAGAAGCTCAACGGGCCGACGAGGTAGTGGGTGTCTTGCTCGAGGACTTCGCCCTCGTAGTCGGACGGCGCATGAAGTGCGAAATTCCGGAGGAAGAAGCCGCGATCGCTCCCGCCCCCGTCCGAGGTGAAGTTCAGGCGCAAGCGAACCCGCTCCCCGAGGAAGCCAGACAGGTCCACGGTCGCGTTCGTCCACGCGCCGACGGGCGGGAGATCGAACGACGACCCGAAGGAGAGGTCCGTCCACGTGGCGAACGAGGGGCCGGTCGCGATCTGCAACCGCAGGCGATCCCCGGTGTCCGCGACTTGGCCCGTGTAGTTGAACGTCGCCCACGCCCGAGACGCGAATCGCAGGTCGAACGGCTCATAGAAGGCCGATGCAGGCGCGAGCGCCGGGTCCGCGATCGTGCGCGTCACCGCGACGGTGTTGTTCCCGTACACGCCGGTCGAGTCGTTCCCGGCCCACATCGCCGGGAAGCCGTCGGTCGTATTCACGCGGTGCCACCCGCCCTCCTCGAGGAACGGCCACAATCCCTTGTAGAATCCGGACGGCGTGAGCGTGGTGGACTGCTCGACCTCGTATGAGAACAGCGCATACGGCGCGTTCGCGAGGACCGACGTCGGGAGCGGCACGCGTGCGTTCGCGGTGGTCGAGGTCGCCTCGAACAAGAAACGAATCACAGCGTCCGCCGTCGAGTTGAGGTCCGCCCCGTCGAGGCCCGCCGTGCTCCGGTCGAAGCCCGCGGCCGGGTCGACCGGATCCTTCTCTCGGAGGTCGAACGGGTAGAGGTTCATGTATTGGACGGAGGTGCCGAGGGAGCTCGACGTGCGTTCGAGGAGCCGCTCCAGGAGGTCGGTGTAGACGAGCCCCTCCGGTGCGTCGAGCCGCCCGTCCCGGTTCGCCGGGATGGCGGCGCCGGACTCCGGGAAGCCCCGAGGGATGACGTCGTACTCATCGAACATGTGGATGAGCTTCGCGCGGAACTCCAACGCGTTGGTCCCGGTGAGGGTCCACGAGACGTGACCCCCGCCGCGCAAGTCCGACGTCCCGAAGAGCTCATAGTCTGTCGCCACGATCATGCGACCCGGCGGACTCTGTCCGATCGCCGGTGGAACGACGGCCCAGAACAGGAGGAGAAGGGCCACGAGGACCAAGCCGGCCGGACGCACGGAGCCCATGGACCGCGAAGGAAAGGTCCCGTCGGGATAAAGGCTTGTGCCGCTCGACCTCACCGCGCGCGGGGCACCTTTCGAAAAGGTCAAATGGCGCTCGCGGGTATCGCGGAGTCGTGGTTCCGCCAGACTTGTCGAAGCTTCTCCCCGGAGGCGTCGACTTGGAGGCGGAATTCGAGCGGGCCACGAGGACCCTGGAGTCGATCGGACTGTCAGGATACGAGGCGCGGGGCTATATCGCGCTCGTGGCGCACGGCTACGGGAGCGCGGAGACGATTGCCGAGACCGCGCACATCCCGCGGACGTCCGCGTACAAGGTGTTGCAGAGCCTCTGCCAGAAAGGATTCGCGATCTCGACCCGCGGCCGCCCGACGATCTTCAAGCCGGAAGCGCCCGGCAAGGTCAAGGGCCGGGTGATCGACCACCTGGAGGACACGTTCACCAAGCTCGACCTCCTCCATGAGGTCTTGCGGTCGAAGGGCGAGCCGCAGCTCGTCTACACGATCGTCACGAAGTCGCGCGTCCTCGAGAAGGTCGGTGAGCTGATCGACCAGTCGATGGAGACGGTCATCGTGTCGACGCCGACGTTCTCGGAGATCCGGGAGAATGTCGGCAAGAAGATCGAGCAGGCGATCGCCCGCGGCATCCGCTTCACGATTATCACGGAGCCGGGGCAGAAGATCCCGGAGGGAGCGTCGTCCGTGCACCGGAAAGGACTCATCGCGACGGACGTGATCGTCGACGGCGCGTCCGCTCTGATCGCCTCACCGGATCTGTCCGCGTGCGGCTACACGGACAACGCCTCGCTGTCGAAGCACCTGGAGAACTTCCTCGAGATCATCATGA
>DASPXQ010000070.1:0-11618 GCA_035637195.1 Thermoplasmata archaeon
GGCCCGGGTGGCCGCGCAGGCATCGCGCGACGCGGAACGGATGCAAGGGCCGCCGACGCCCTCCGTCCCCCTGGAGAACATCTCGAGCAAGGACCTCGTCGCAGCAATCGACGATCCCGATTTGCTCGAGCGGCTCCGACACGGACCGACTCCGCCGAGCGATCCGCGGCTCAAGCGCTGAGCCCGACGAACACGAGCAGTTCCTCGAGGATCCGGTACGTGAATCCCCAGATCAGCCGTCCGTCGTACGTGTACGAGGGCACGCTCAGCTCGCCGAGGATCGTGTGGACGACCGACTTGCCGTGCGTCGCCGGGAGGTCGGCGAGCGCACACCAGAACGTGGACGTCATCTCGGGGCCCGGGTTCGCTTCGATCGGACCCGATGCGAGGGCGACGTAGGGGACGACGAGCATCTCGGGCTTGTTCCCCGGCGCCCGCGGGGCCATGTGGCCGAGCACCTCGGCGTGACCATCGATCTCGATCCCGACCTCCTCGCGCGTCTCCCGCAGAGCGGTCGCGAGCATCGTGCCGTCCTCCGTGTGGTGCCGCCCGCCGGGGAGGCCGATCTGACCGGACCACGGGTCGCCTTCGCGCTTCCGACGTTCACCGAGGAGGACCTCGAGGCCGCGCGGTCCTTCCCGGAGGATGAGCATGACCGCGGCCGCGGGCTTCGCCTTCAGCTCGGCTTCCGCGAGCTCGAGGGGGAGCAGGAACTTCCTCAGCCGCTCCAGGGACGCTTCGGTCAACCGGCTGCGGGCATGGCGCTCCCGATATTTGGGATTCGGCCAACCGCGTGAAGAGTTGACATACGTGTGTTTGCATCAACACACCGATGGCGGTCAAGACCGTTGTACTGTCCGAGGACGCCTACGCCGCCCTCGCTTCTTTGAAGAGGGCGGGGGAGAGCTTCAACGACGTCGTCCGTCGCTTGACCCGGGGGAGTCGCTCCCTGCTCGAATTCGCAGGCGACTGGACAGATTACCCCGCGGAGAAGATGGCCGCCTACCTCTCGTTCCTCGAAGCCGGGGGTCGCCTGTCGAAGACGAAACTCGGAGCCGGCTAGACAATCCGGTCGAGGGCGCTCGGGCGATCAGTTCTTCGCAACACCATCGGACGGCGCGAGCAGCCCGATTGCGGTCCGCGTACCGGGGACTCGCGCGGTGCAGACTGCGGCGCAACCATTAGACGCGCAGTTCCGATTCGAAGCGGTCACGCTCGGACCACCCCTGCCTCCAAGCTCGCGGAGATGACGTGGACGACGGACGCCAGCGTCCCTTTCTTGACGCGTCCGACGACATGATGGACGAGGGATTGGTGTATCGTGAAGAGCTTCAGCGGCCGGATCTCGCTCACTCGGGGTATGCGTCCCTCCATCATGTCATTCTGTTCAAGGCGCACTGCATCGATACGCCGCGAGAGCTGCGAAGTCACTCCACAGAGGACGAAGTCCGCGCCGGCCGAAATCAACACGAGGGCAGGCCTTCGCTTCACCGCGGAGAGATCGGTGAACGGAAACGCAATCGTGACGAGGGTGCCTGGCCGCAAGGTCACGGGCACCTCCATCCCGGCTCAGGCGTCATTCCAGACGTCATCCTCTGGGTTTTCCCAGAGTTCTGCCAGGCTTTTCTCCGCGGCCCGCAACAGCGGATAGAACCGGTCCCGAAGGACCTTCTCGACGTCGGCCTTTTTCCGAAGGACGAGTGCGTCGCCCTCCTCGAGGAGAACCAAGTCCGTATCGCGCTCGAGGCCGTGTCTCTTCCGGACATCTTTGGGGATGACGACCTGGCCTTTGCTCGACACGCGGACCGTGTGCATGCAGAAGTAAGTCGCGCCTTACGTCTTAAATCTATCGCGGAGTTGGGTGAATTCGCCAGCCAGGGCCACGGCGTCCGCTTCTCTTGTAGGTTCTCGGGACGGGATTGGACGTTCAATCGCCTGCTGCGCCCGCGCTGATCTCGCGGTCTCAAGACTCCAAAATGGGCGTCGCACACTGGTCTCAGCAAAACTGCGACCATCGGTTACCGGCCGTGAGCGAGTTCATCCCAGTTGCGCCGCGGAAACGGTGTGAAGGGAACGACTAAGTACGGTCAACCCGATCCAGCCGCGGGGTGGAGGGGACTCGACTGACCGGAGAGACGGAGACCGACCTCGTCCGCTGCATCGTCGGGCGAGGAGCGATGCGATCGAAGCGCGACCGCGTCGGACTGGCGAATCTGCAGGTGGAATTCGCGTCCGACCCATTGCCGCGGGTTAGGTCCGCCGGCGCGGGGGAATCCCGATGAGAGCGGCGATCATTGCCCTCGCCGTCGTCGGGGCGATCCTCCTGCTCGGCGGCATTGCCGCCCTCGCATCCTCCTTCCAGCCGCTCTCCGATTCGGCCACGATCACGATCCCCTCCGGCGCGCAGTGGTACTATGCGTACGACTTCTCCCTCCTGGCAAACGGCCACGTATCCGGGAGCTTCCAGGAACGCACCGGCGGCTCGGTCGACGTCTACGTGCTCACGGACGCGCAGTACAAGGTGTACGACGGAGGCGGGTCGCCGCAACCGCTGTTCTACACCGCCGGAAGCAGCGGCCAGCTCGACGTCGCGTTGCCGGGCTCAGACACGTTCCACCTGGTGTTCGACCACGGGGCCGGGTACGACGCGGTCCAGCAGGACGTCGACGTGGTCATTACGGTGAGCGGGATCGGGCCGCCCACCTACTTCATCGCAGGAGTCGTCGCCCTCGGGATCGGGACGCTGTTCATCGTCCTCGCCGCGTGGAAGGAGCGCCGGGACAAACTAGTGCCGCGGGCAATGTACCCGCCCATGCAACCGAACGTGCCGTCCTGTCCGCCGCCGGCATGGGGCCCACTACCGCAACCGTTCACCCCTCCGGAGCAGCCTCCGACGCCGCCGGACCAAGGTCCGCCGAGCAAGCCGCCGGAATAGCTGCGGAGAACCTCGGTTTTGGGTTTTTCCCGTCGGAAAGCCGCGTCGCGCCGTCGCGGGCGTGGTCTGCTCAAAAGTCGAAGCCCTCATTCCTCAAATCCGCGACGAGCTCCTTGGTCGTCCAGCACGGGACGAGTGTCTGCCGCTTCATGTCGGAATCGTCCGACCAAATTCCGTCGCAGGGGCTCGCGAGGGCGGCTGCGACGTACGGGACATCGTGTGGATCGACCCCGGCCATCGCCGCTGTCGCGCGATTCCACTCATTCATGATGGCCTCTTGCGGGATCCAGGTGAGAAATTCGTCAAGCTGGCTGAGGACCTCGTCCGCGGATGTGGGTGCCAATCCGGCTCGCCGCGCGAGGTCCGGGAGGTGCTTCATCATCTCCTCATGAAGGAACTCAGGGGCCATCAGATCCAGAAAGGAGATGCTGAGAAGGCGGCGAACAGTCGAGTCGCGTAGGAATGCGGCGATGACGATGTTCGCGTCCACGACGAGCCGCCGAGGGGCGGCCAGAAAGTCACTCCCCGCGTGCCTTACGCGCGGCTTCGTACCGCCGGCGGAGACCCTCCTTCACCAGGTGGTCGAGTTCCTCCACGTCGGTGACCGTGAGCGTGCTCCGACGCGTCAGGGCGTCCAGCCTCTCGAGGGCCCGAATCCGCTGAGCAAGAATCCGTCGGACGACCTCGCTCCACTTGATTTCCGGATGGGCCTTCATCTTACGGTGCAACTCGGGCGGGACCGTGAGCGTAATATTCGGCATCGATTCAACTTATGTGCGCTCACATAATCAACCTTTCGGACGGCTGGTCGAACCCGACTGCTCCGTACCGCCGGTTCCGCGGCCGGTCCACGCTCGTCGCGAGCCGCGGTCCACGAGGACACGAGGGTCTCGCGGAAGGCGACGGACGATGAGCAGCGGCCGAAGACCGCAAGGATCGCCCGATGGGGGCGCCCGCAATGGTGGGGGCTTCCGGTCGGACGGGCGCGACATCGGGCGAGGAAGGTTTATTTGCATGCAGTGCATACAATGCATACATGACCGAAGTTACCGTCTCGGCGCGAATCCCCCGCGACATGGAACAGGAGGTCGAGCAGCTCATGCGCGAGGAGCGACTCGAGCGGTCCGCCGCCATCCGGAAGCTCTTGCACCTCGGTCTGGATCGCTACCGCCAGGAGCGCGCCCTAAGGCTCCTCTCTGAAGGCACCGTCACGTTTTCGCGGGCGGCGGAGATCGCTCGGCTGAGCCTCTGGGAACTCGTGGACATCGTCCGGGAGCGGAAGATCGCCTGGGTGGCCGACGACGCGCTCGAGGACCTGAAGGCCCTCGCCCGGAAGTGAGGCAGGTGGGTCGCTGCCCCGCGCGGAGCCGTATGTGTTCGATTCCACGCCCCTCATCTACCTAGCCAATGCGGAGCTCCTCGATCCGTTGTCTCGCCTCCCGAATCCGTTCCTCGCCTCTCCCCGCGTCCGGGACGAGGTCCTCGAAACGGGCCGGAAGAAAGGAGCCTCGGAGGTCCTGCGGCTGGAGCGGCTGGTCTCCCGACGACGGTTGCAGGTCGAACCCCTCCGCTCCTGGCGGATGCTCGCGCGCCTTCGGGAGGAGCCACGGCTGTCGGAGGCGGACCGGGAAGCCGTCGCCCTCGCCGCAGAGAGCCGCGGGCGGCTCATCGCGGACGAGACGCCGCTGCGATCCGTCGCCCGAGCGCTCGACATCCCCGTGGGTGGGTCCCTTTTCCTCCTGGGACGCCTCGTCGAGATGGACTTCCTGCCGCGCTCGGAGGCGCGGGCCGCCCTCGATCGGATGATCGAGGCTGGGTGGTATTGCTCCCCGGCCCTCTATCGGTCCACCGCGGCTCTTTTCGAGTGACCCGTCCGGCGGAAGTCCGGATAGCCAGACGCCCTTCCTGTCCGGGGAGACGCCGCCTCACCGCAATGTCGGGACCGCTTACTTCCACCGGTTCCTCGGCACGTCCACGCTCGTCGCGAGCCTCGGGTCCGCCAGGAGATCTTTCGTCCCGCCGTTCGCGAGGGCCTTCGGCGCCGTCCGCGGGCCACAGTAGTGATGGATGACGAGCGGCGAGAGGTAGAACGGCACGAGCCAGAGCAGGTTGTAGTACAGGCCTACCGGGTTGATCAGGAGCAGGCCGACGCTCAGGAGGCCGATCATCGCGACCGTGCCGCGTCCCATGTGCAGGACCTCGCGCATCGTCATGGGCGGCTCGTCCTTCGGCGTCACGGGGAAGCGCCGCTTGCGGTCGACCAGGTACATGATCATCGAGCGGACCTCGTGCGGGAGCATGATCGCGCCGACCGCGCGGCTCAGATTGCGCGCGCGGTAGAAGTCGACGAACCGGAGACGCACCTGGAGAATCTTCGCGAGCGTGAAGACGGAGGTGACCGCGCTCAACAGGATGATGAACCGGAACAGAGGGATCGACCAGATGTACTCGACTGGTGCGGAGACGAGGTTCTGCCCGAACGCGAGGAACTGGTTGAACGACGAGTAGCGGCCGAACACCGCCAGCAGGATCGCGGCGAAAATCGCCACGTAGGCGAGGTGGCCGAACGGGATCATGAGGAGGACGATCTTCTTGGAGCGCGAGATCTTCGCGGGAGGCACGAAGGAGAAGAACTCCATCGATCCCCGCGTCCACTTGTTCTGCCTCTTGATGAATCCGCGGACGTTCTCCGGCATCGCCTCCCACGAATGCAGAGGGACGAAGGCGCTCCCGTATCCGGCGTTCGCGAGCCGGATCGCCGTCGCGAAGTCCTCGGACACGTAGCGCTCGTCGAACCCGCCGACCTCGATCACGGGCGCGGTCCGCAGGAGCACGTTGTGGCCGTAGCACACGACGGTCCCGAGGTAGCCGGCGAGCTTTCGCTCCCACTCGTCCCGGCTCAGGACGTGCGCCGGCGCGAGTGCGCCTGGGAACGGCCGGTCCGTGTTCCAGATGTTCACCATGCCCTGGAAGATCGCCAGGTCCGCGTTGTCCGGATGCTCCGCGTACCGCAAGGCGCGCTCGACCCAGTCCGGCGGCAGGGCCGAGTCGGCGTCGAGGAGCACGAAGTAGTCGTATGCGCTGCCGTGCTCCCGTAGCCACGCGTTGATCGCGCCGGCCTTGAACGCCTTCCGGTTTGGACGGTGCATGATCCGGAAGTGCATCTCCGCGGCAAGGTGCTCGACGATCGCCCGCTTCTCCGGGTCCGAGGAGTCGTCGAGCACGAAGACGTCGCAGGGGTACGTCGGGCGGATCGCGCGGACGCACTCCGGCACGACGTCGTTCATCGTGGCGTACAGGATGGCGACCTTCGGCTGACGCGGGAGGGCGTCGAGGGAGGCCAGTTCGTACGGCGGCAGGAAGAGCGACAGGAGGCGTTTCGTGAAGACGAACGCGAAGCTGAACAGGAAGACGACCATCAGCGCGAACTGCGCCAGGCTGACGTGCAGGTACCAGTTCACCGCGATCGCGCCGAACGCCGCCACGGTGCCGAGCCAGACGGCGACGACGACCCCGAAGAACCGCCGCCCCCAGCGGCGTTCCGATTCGATCCGCGCTTGCGAGATGAGGGCTCCCCCGCGTCTACCCCCGGCCAACCACACCTCCCTCCCATAGCCTTCATTGGACATTCATCGAAGGGGAATGACTATTGCGATAGTAGTGCCGTCGATCCCCTCGACGGAGCCTTCCAAGGAGCTGCTGTGATGCAATTCCCCGGGGCTGCCGCGACGACCTGAGGTCCCCGACGAGCCGCACACCGAGGCCACGTCCCGGGGCCGGAGAGGGCGTGAGTGGTTCGATCGACCAGGCCGGTTACGCTGCGGGATAGAGGACGCCGGTCTTCGGAATCAGTTTGTTCTCGACGGGGTCCACGGCAAATCCGAGGATCTCCAGGGTCGTGATCCCTACGAGGTTCCGGTCGCCCAGGATCACGGGGACCCGGAAGCTCTGCCCCTCAATCTCGAGGAGGGCGAGGCCGACCGGGAACTCGATCGTGCCTCCGACGACCGCGAACCGGGTGCGTCGCTCGGCCGGAATGCCCAGACGGTCCGCGATTCTTCGCTCGACCATGGAGTGGGTTGCGCCTGTGTCGACGAGGACCCGCTCGAGTTCCAAGGAGCCCCGCGGGCCATGAACGCGCATCCGTGCGTAGACCTCGCCCACGTGCGTGGCCATCGAGTTTGTCGATATGAACGGACCGGCTACATGCACGTTACGGTCGGAAGTTGACAAACGCCCGGTCGCGTGAGCCCGGGCGGTTCTCGGCGGTCACCAGGCTCTATCGGACGGCCACCATCCGCACATTTATATGGACGGGAATCCATACACATGGTCGGACATCCGACCAAATGACCGAACCTCCGGACATTCTCCCCGCATCCGGGCTGGAGTCGATCTTGGGCTCGACCGCCCGCCTCCGCGTCGCGAAGCTCCTCGTGGAGCTTCCGGACAAGGAGTTCACGGGCCGCGAAATCGGGCGCCTTCTGGCGATGAGCCATTCCTCCGTCCTGGATGCGCTTCGGGTCCTCACGGATTACGGCTTGGCCACGGAGCGGGTCCTTGGACGAGCGCACGTGTTCCGGGTCAACCGGGACTACTTTCTGTACAATCTCCTGGTCAATCTCTTTCGCTCCGAGCGCGATCAACGGAGGCGGATTGCAGACATCATCACCGGTTCCCTGGCGGGCAGCTCGGTCTCCGTCGTGCTCTTCGGGAGCCGAGCCCGGGGGAAGGGTCGTACGCACAGCGATGTCGATCTCCTCGTGGTCGCGAAGGACGTCAACGCGGCGGAGTCCACGGTCTCCCAGCTGCGGGCCCAGCTTCGCCGAAACTATGGGCTGAATCTGGACGCAAAGATCCTGACCCTCGGCCAACTGAAATCGAAGCTCGGAGCCCCGTTCGTCCGGGACGCCCGCGCCGAGGGGGTCCTGATCGGCGGCGTCCCGCTCGAGAAGGTGTTGGAATCTGCCGGCTAGGTCGCGCTTCGTCGACAAGGGGAAGTACCGCAACTACGCGCGCAAGGCCGACGAGTTCGAACGCGCCGCCACGCACGCCGCGAGCGTAGGGGACTGGGACGCAGCCGTCTCCAACGCCACCCACTCCGGCATCGCGATGGCCGATGCCTTGGCCGTGTTCTACTTGGGCAAGCGATCGGCCGCCCAAGAGCACGAGGAATCGGTCGCCCTCCTGCTCCAGCTCGGCATCGAACGACGGGAGGCCGACAGGGCCGCGTCGCACCTCACCGCCCTCCTCCAGGTGAAGAACCGGGCCGAATACGAAGAGCGGCTCTTGGGACGAGGCGACTCCGACCAGGCCATGAAACACCTCGGTCGGTTCAAGGCATGGGCGCGGGAGAAATTGCCGTGACGTCGTGGCCGGGATGGGTGACCCGATACGCACCCGTCGTGGTCGAGCTGCCCTACCGATGGATCGTGCGCGCGGCGATCTTCCTCGTAGCCCAAGTCCCGATCCTCTTGGATTCCCGTGCCGCCTCAGCCGACGACTGGGTCCGTGGGCTCCCGGTCCACGCGTGGGGTGTCGCCGCCAGCGTCTCGGGGTATGCCTCGAGCCTGCAACTCGGACGGTCCGCGGCCCGGACGCGCTCCGCGACGGGCGACCCCTCGCCGGGAGGTGCGCCGCCGGACGATTTTTTCGATGTGCACAGACCTGCTACATGCACGTTCCGGGCGGGAGGCGCTGACCCAATCGGGGGTTCGACCCAAGAGCACGCTGGCACCGCTCGTTCACTCACCGGTGGTCGACCTTCTGTGCCCACGCGATTCGCGAGACCGCGGTGCCTTTCTGATGCACGGCGCGTCATCGACCGGGACCGCGGACGCCTCCGCCCGATCTTCCCGCGGGTCGCAGGAGCTCGGCCCGCAGACCTCGCAGGAGCCCTTCCGTCCGGTTCGCAACCCGCCGGAAAGCTCGCTCGTCGAGCATGTATACCCCTTTGAGCGAGTCCTGGAAGTCGCGCCGCACCAGGGCCGCGGCGAGGGCGTCGAGGTGCTTGAGGAGGACATCCCTTCGGTCGTCACGCACGAGGGTAGCGACGCGTTCCAAGTCCAAGTCCGTCCCGGCGAGGACCGCCAGGTCTCGCAAGTCCACACGACGCCCGGCTTCGAGTTTGAGCGCGACGAGGACCTCAGGAGCGGCCACGAGGGCCCGGGCCTCGGACGAGGGGTCCAGCCCGCGCACGATGAGACGCCGGGCCCCGCGGCGGACCGACGCGTACGGATGGGAGGCCCCGGAGACACGGTCCAAGACCCCGTCGATGAGCAGGTCCACGGCCAGGGGGACCGCTTCCTCCCCGCGGGACCACCGCTCGGCGCGGCCCGCGAAGACGGCCCCTCCCTCCCAGTTCCGGATCCGGGTGAGATCCGCCGACTTGAGGAGACCGCGAATCCCGGGGAGCGCGGAGGCGGGCACCACGAAGTCCAGATCGAGCGAGAAACGGGGTAGGCCGTAGGCGCTCACCGCATAGCCTCCGACGAGGACCGCCTCGGCGCCCCGGAAGCGCCGTAGCAGGGCGAACGCTGCGCGCTCCCGTTCGAGGTCCTGAGGCCTCATCCTGTGTCCCGTTCCATCTGTCTCCGGAGGGCGGGCAGGACCGGCTCGTAGAGGTAGGGGCGCGCGGCCGCGTATGCGTATGCCTCAGGGAGGGCGACGACTCGGACGCCGCCGTGATCCACGGAACGGACCCGCGTCCCCGGATGCAGGATGTGGACCACCCCGAAGAGGGTCTCCCGGGCGCCCGCGAGGCTCGCCCGCGCCCCCGCGGCCCGGAAGAAGGCCCGCCACGCCGGCAGGTCCGCCCGGCGGACGCGGAGATGGAGGGGACGGAAACCGCGGGTGAACCCCGTCCAGTAGCCGCCGTCCGTCCAGATCGAGACCGCGGTCGCCTCGCTGTAGGCGTGGGGGAGCGTGGAGCGATCCGGAAGGCCAAACGCGCCTGTATCTCGGCGGAGGAAGTCGTCGATTCGTCGCTCCGGGGGAACGAGGCGGTACGTGCCGCGTCGGGGAGAGGTCACGTATCCGAGGCGATGGAGGTCGGAGAGGACCTTGGCCGGCGCGGGGGATGGGAAGGTCTCTCGGAAGGCGGCCGCCGTGAACCGCCCGTCCCCGAAGGCCGGGCCCATCCAGGCATAGAGGGCCTCGTAATCGTTGGGCATATGATAACCATAACGGTTACTAGTACTTAAACACACGCAGTCTCCGGGCCTGCGAGGCCGAGCAGAGCCGAAGACTGATATACGTTCTTGTGCATACGTGTATACGGATGACAACGATTCGCCTGACCTCGGCTGAGAAACGGAAGCTTCAGAAGGCTCAAGAAATCCTCGAGAAAGGATCGGCCCGGAAGTGGTCCCAGGGGGAAGCCGTCGCGGCCCTCGCGGAATTCGCCCTCCGGCATCGGGTCCTCCTGGCCAAGGCGTCCGAAGACGTGAAGCCGGTCTCGGACGACGATCCGTTCTACGACGTCTCGCTCACCTTCGACATCGGCGTCACGGACGCGCGCACCCATGATCGGGTCTTGTACGGACGGCGCTGACCGGTGGACCACGTCTTCGTGGACACGAGCTTCTTCATCGCCCGCTTCAACCGAAGGGACAGGAACCATCGCCTCGCGTCGGGCTTCCTCCGGAGTCAGCAGGAGCCCGGCGCCGAGATCCTTCGGCTGGTCTTCAGCGACTTCGTCTTCGACGAGACGGTCACGACCCTCCTGTTCCGGTCGCGCCGGCACGACATCGCGGCCGCCGCCGGGAAGGCGATCCTCGAATCGAACGCGTTTGACCGAGTGTCGGTCGAGGCGCCCGTCTTCGAAGCCGCATGGTCCCTGTTCGTCGAACGCCCCGACAAGCGTTGGTCCTTCACCGATTGCACGTCTTTCGTGCTGATGGAGAACCTCGGTCTACGGAAAGCGCTCACCTTCGATCGTAACTTCGCGGAGGCGGGTTTCGCGATGATCCCTTAGGCGGGCGGCAGCGCATGGGTCGGCGCACTTCGAAACGGCAGACTGGGAGCCCTTGCGGTCGCCGGAGCTCGTGGCCGGCTTGGAAGCGAGCGGAAGGAGGACTCGCCCAAACCCTTTCTAGACTTCTCCGCATGCCACAACCGCATGGAAGGCCCGGAAGAGGAGCCCGAGAAATCGAGGGCGGAATCGTTGTGGCGGACGCCCGAGGGCCTACTCGCAGCGGCGTCCGCGTTGCTCCTCGCCGCGAACGTCCTCTTGATCGTCGCCGTGTTCCTGAACTTCCTCGGCGTGCGGGTCGGGTGGGATGCGGGCAAGACGGTCTGGGCCGCGCTCACCGCGGACCTCGTCGGGGTGGCGATCCTGGCCTCCGTGTTCTTCCTGACGGCGACCCGGACGGAGGGGCGCGCTCGGCTCTATCGGAGGATCGAGGCGTCGCTCCTGGTGGCGTGGGTCGGGATCACCGCGTTCTGGCGCTTCGCCCTGCCGGCGGCGATCGGGACGGACCTCGAGGACCTCTTCGTGACGCTCATCGCCTCGCAAGGGTCGTTGCCCGGCTGGGTGACCCGATCCGCCCCCGTGGTGTACGAGTTGCTCTACCTCTGGATCGCCTCTGCAGCGCTGTTCCTCGCGGCCCACGTCGTCATCCTCGTGGATTCCCGGGCCGCCTCGGCCGACGACTGGGCGCGCGGACTCCCCGTCTACGGGTGG
>DASPXQ010000071.1:0-2805 GCA_035637195.1 Thermoplasmata archaeon
GGTCCAGGGTTATGCCGTCGCCGCTCATCGCGCCTTCGCCGCGCTCGCGGATCGCCGGGACGAGCACGAGCTCGCCCGAGATGCGCGCGAGAAGGCGACGCACGTCGAGGAGGCATTGGACCGCGCCTTCTGGATGCCCGACGCGGGCTTTTACGCGCTCGCCCTCGATCGTCGGAAACAGCCACGCCCCGCCATTACGTCGGATCCAGGCCACCTGCTGCTGATGGGAGCCGTCCCGCAAGACAAGGCCTCCGCCGTCGTCTGTCGACTCTCCCGGGACGACATGTGGACGCATTACGGCATCCGGACGCACGCGAGCTCGGAACCGGATTTCGATCCGTATGGCTATCACATGGGGACCGTGTGGCCCCACGACAACTGGATCATTTACCGGGGCATGCGGGCCACTGGCTTCAATCAGGAGGCCGACCGGCTTCGCGACGCCCTCCTCCGCGCCCATGAGGCGCTCGACGGGATACCGGAGCTCTATGCGGTCGTGGACGACCGAATCGTCGATCTGTCCGGAAAGCCGATCCGGGGCGTCCATGCGAATCCCCTCCAGGCGTGGTCGATCGGGGCGCTCGTGGACATCCTCGGCGACGAGGAGCCGGCTAGCCCTTGATCGTCCAGCCGATCATTCCTCGGATGTAGTAGCGCTGGAGCAACGCGAAGATCGCGACCGGTACAATCATCACGATCATCGACGCAGCGGACAGGACGGCTTGATCGCGCTGGTAGGGCCCCGCCACCGACAGCAGAGGCACGAGCTGCGTCGCGACTAGGTTCTGCGGCGAGTACAGGAGGACGGTCGCGAAGAAGAAATCGTTCCACACCCACATGAACTGCAACACCGCCACGGCGGCAAGGGCGGGCAACGCCATCGGGAGGACGATCTTCAGGAAAATCCTCAAGTCCGACGCTCCGTCGACACGGGCCGCTTCCTCGACCTCCACCGGGAGCGTCTGAAAGAAGTTTCGCATGAACAGCAGAATCCACGGGATTGCCCAGCTCGAATGGAGCAGGATGACCCCGAGGAAGTTGTCCAACAGGCCCGCCTCGATCATGCGCAGGAAGATCGGCACCGCGACCATTTGCTGCGGGACGGCCATGAACAGGACGATCGTCAGGAACAGGTAGTCGCGGATCGGGAAGCGGAACCGGGCAAAGCCATACGCGGCGAAGGACGCGATGAAAATCGGAATGGCGGTCGAGGGGATCGCGACGATGAACGAATTCCGGATGCCCCGCCACATCGGGGTCGAGGGGTCGGTCCAGGCAGTGACGAAGTTCTTGGCCGTCGGGTTGAACGGATCGAAGACCCACCATCCGTGAAGGATCTCGCCGACCGGACGGACCGCGGTCATCAGGACCCCGAGGAACGGAAGCAGCCAGAGAAAACCGAGACCCCAGGCGAACGCGTGAATCGCAACGGTGCGGGGTCGAATGCGAAGCCGGGCGAGGCTCCATCGTTTCACGGTCGTCGCCTCACGATCCGGAGCACCCGCGCGAGGAGACTCGGCCGTTTCCCTCCGCCGCGCATGCCTACGACCATCCGGTGGAACATGAACGAGGCTACCAGGAGCGTGAGCCCCGTCAAGAGGGTCGCAACGACCGCGGCCTCGGCGTAGTTCCCCGCGCGGAAGGCGTACCGCCACATCTGGAGGGCGAGCACATCCGCCGCGTTTCCGACGCCGCCGTTCGGGTTCGTCGCCGCGTAGACTATGTCGAAGATCTTCAGCTCCCATAGGACCGTCATCGTTACGACAACGAGGGTGATCGGCCGCAAGAGCGGCCACGTGATCTTCCGGAACATCTGCCACGACGAGGCTCCGTCAATCTGAGCCGCTTCGAAGTAGTCCTTCGGGATCGTCGTGAGCCCCGCGGAGTAGATGATCAGGCTGAAGCCCGTCCACAGCCACACGGAACCGAAGATGAGTCCGAACAGCAAGGTCGACGGGTACTGGGTCCACTGGATCGCGAGGGACTTGACCCCGAGCGCCCCGAACAGCTGCGGCACGATCCCGGACTTCTCGTCGAACAGGTACCGTAGGATGATCCCGCCGACGATGAGCGGCGTGACCATCCCGAGGAACACCATGGACTTCACGATGGAAGCCCCCCGGACCTTTTGCAGCGTGAGGGCGAGAAACAACCCGGTGAACAGCGTCATCGGGAGGTGGATCGCGATCCACAGCAGGTTGTCGATCAAGGTTCCGAGCGGAAACTGGGTGTCCCTCAAGTCAATCGTTTCCGTCGAACCGAGGACGTTCCCATAGTTGTCCAAGCCGACGAACGCGCCCGAACCGGGTCCCAGAAAGCTCAAGGCGAGCGTTTGGAGCACGGGGTAGACCACGAGGATGATCAGCAGGACGGTCGCGGGTACGAAGAACAACACGCGGACGACGGAAGTCGAATAAAAGGAGCGGGGGCGCCTCGCGCGCCCCGTTCGGGCTCGCCTCATGCGGCGGCTTCGATGTTCGCGAGGACGGTATCGAGGGTGCTTGGGGCCGCCCACAGCGCCTGGAGCTGCGCCCAGAACGTCGTCTGGAACGTGCCTCCCTTCGTGTCGTCGAGGTCCGAGAGCACTTCCTTGCCGGTCAGGAGCGCCGCGATCGATGCATCCAAGGGGGGATATGCGCTCGAGGGCACCCCGGTGACCGTCGCGATGTGCCCGCCGACCTTCACCTGCTGCGTCTGCGCCGCGGCGCTGCCGAGGAACGCGGCGAGCCGCTTCGCGGAGTCGAGCTGCGTCGCGTACTTCGGCACGAAGAAGTAGTCCGCCGCGAACACGATCCCTTGCGTGCT
>DASPXQ010000072.1:0-2941 GCA_035637195.1 Thermoplasmata archaeon
CCCCGGGGAGATGGAGCAGGTCACCGGCGAGCGCCCCGGGCACCTTCCGCTGGAACCACATGTGGAACTCCGGGACCATCCCCAACGGCTCCGGGATCGAGACTCCGTCCCCGCTTGCATCGGAGAACCCCTGTCGCCAGAGGTCCCGGTAGATGCGGTACGTGGGCACATCGAGCCCCCAAGCCGCCGCTTTTCCGAGGACCGTGATGGCGTCCGAGACATCGCTCACGAGGTCGTACTCGACGAGACATCGGGTCTGCGGCTTGTACCGCACGATGCGGATTTCGCGCAGACGCCAGGGCGCCTCGAGCAGCCGGGTGAGGCGCTCTTCTGCCTGCTGTGGGTCGAGGGCCTCCGCCAAGAAGAGCATCGTCGGATCTCGCGCGGCGCTGAACGGGTCGAGGATCGGGACGGTCATGGCGTCGCCTCGATGTTCCGGAGGGGCCCGATGAGGGCCTCCGCCCGCCGCAGGATCGTCTCCATCGTCTCCGGCCAATTCGGTTCCCGGTCTCGGAACGGATCGATGGCGAGTCGCAGCAGCCCGGCCGCCGTGGCGAGGACGGCCTGTCCCTTGAGAGTCGGGTCGTATCCCGCGAGCAGCGCTTCGCAGTACGCCTCGATCCGGCCCGCGTCGACGATCCCGCGTATGCCGTCGAGCTCGAGATGGGCGAAGAAGTTGCCTAGGTCGATGGCCGGATTGCCGCGCGCAGCCTCATCCAAGTCGACGACCCGCACCTCCGCCTCCGAGAGGAGCACGTGTTCTGCTTGGAAGTCCCCGTGGATCGGCGCGAGAGTATCGGGGCCGCGAAGGATGCCGTCGGCGACCGAACGCGCGAGGTCCCACGCTCGCCTCGCGAGGGGTGGCCACAGGACGCCGAGATCCGCGGCGACGTGCAGCAACGAGGCCGCCTCGGTGTCCCGATTGCGGACCGGGAGCCTGGAGCCGTCCTGCGCATGGAGCGCCGCGAGCGCTCGACCGACGCGTTCGAACGCCGCCGCCTCGAGGCGCGCGTCCGGGAGCGCCTCCTCGAGGAGCCGGCCTTCCAGCCAGTCGAAGGCGAGAACATGACGACCGTTCGACTTCGCGATTCGCCGAGGAACCCGCAGCGGAGGAGCCGAACGCAGGGCCTTCGCGCCCCGCGCTGCGATCCCGTAGTCCTCCGCACCGTACACCTTCAAGACGGCCCGCGGTCGCCCGCCCACCACGAGCCGCGCGGAATACCGCCGCTCCGGCCGGTAGCGGATCGTCTCGACGGACGCGTCCCACATGTCCGGGTGCTCGAGGAAGATTTTCTGGAATAGGCGCCGGCGACGTTTCTCATCGACGAGCGCCGGCAGGGTTCGGAGTCGGCGGTCGTTCGGGAAGAAGGAGACGATGAGGCTGAGGTCCTCAACGACGAAACGGCCGACCCGGAACGGTCCGGCCACTTGACCCTTCTCCTCCGCGTTCCGGAGTTTGATCGCCGCATCGACGCGGTGCGCGATCCCGTACGCGTCGACCGTGTGTCCGTCCGCTTGGACGGCATAGTCGACGAGGCAGAAGGTGCCCGGTTTGTAGTGCAGGTACGTGGCCCGCGCCCCCTGGATTCGCACGCCGGGGACCTGGGCCCGCAGGATTTCGGCGAACGCGTCTGAATCCAGGACCGAGGCGAGTCCGGGGAGGTCGGGCTCCCGGGCCACGAGGTCCGCGTCAGGAGGCGGGAGCATCGGCGAGTTCCTCCCGCGGCTCCGTGATACCGGCCTCCTGGAGTCGCCAAAGGGCGGCGTAGCGCCCGTCTTTCCGGAGCAGTTCTGCGTGCGTCCCGGCTTCGCCGATGTGGCCTCCATCGAGGTAGAGGATGAGGTTCGCGCGGACCGCCTGCCGCAGGTCGTGGGTGATCAGGAACGTCGTGCGTCCGACGGCGAGGCGACCGAGCGCTTCGAAGATGGCCCGCTCGTTCTCCTCGTCCAGCCCCGTCGTCGGCTCGTCGAGGATCAGGATCGGAGCCTTCCGGATCGCCGCGCGCGCGATCGCGATCCGCTGCCGCTGACCCCGGGACAACGTGACACCCCGTTCGCCGAAGACGGTGTCGTAGCCCAAGGGGAGGGCCATGATGAACTCATGCGCGTTCGCGAGGCGCGCGCACGCCTCGATCTCCTTCGGGTCGGCGTTCGGCGCGCCGAAGGCGATGTTCTCCCGTGCGGTCGCGTGGAACAGCAGCGTGTCCTGCAGGACGACGCTCAGCTGCTGCCGCAGGGACTCGATCTTGAACCGGCGGATGTCTTGCCGGTCGAAGGTCACCTGGCCCTCCTGCGGGTCGTACAGCCGCAAGAGGAGGCTCGCCACGGTCGACTTGCCGATCCCCGAGGGTCCGACGAGGACGACGAGCTGGCCCGGCGTCACCTGGATCGAGACGTCGCTCAGCACCGGATGCCCGGGCTCGTACGCGAACGTCACGTCCTCGAAGCGGACCTCGCCTCGGAGCGGCGGTGCGGGGACCGCGTCGGGTCGGTCCCGGATGTCCGGGGTGCGGTCCATCACGTCGATCACCCGCTCCCCCGCGGCGGCGGCCTTCGCGAGTCGACTCGTGTACTTCGCGAAGTCCTGGAACGGCCGGTACGCGGTCCGGAGGTACGCGACGAAGACGAGGAGGTCGCCCGGCGTCAACGCGCCGCTGAGCACGAACTGGGTGCCGAAGTACAGGACGAGGGACATGCCCAGCGCGATGAACACGTCGAGGGACCGCTCGAGCCTCGCCGCGAGCCGCGCGCCGCGCACCTCGATCCCCAGGTTCGCCTTGTTCTCTTGGCGGAAGTCGTCGAGGAATCGGTCCTCGAGCGACAGGGCCTGCACGACCTGGATCGCGCCGATGCTCTCCGAGGCGGTGGAGGCGATCGCGCTCTGTTTCGTCCGTTGCCGCCGCGACGTCTCCGTGATGTCCGGGATGATGCGTCGCGTGGA
>DASPXQ010000073.1:0-14424 GCA_035637195.1 Thermoplasmata archaeon
ACGCAACGCGCGCACCCTTCCGCTCGAGGATCGCGTTCGTCGCCACGGTGGTCCCGTGGGACATCCCCGTGGCGCCGAGTTCCCGCATCCCCGCGTTCACGGCCTCGGCAGGGTCTCGGGTCGACGGGAGTTTGAGCGAGACCACGGAACGGCCTCGGAAGCCAACAAAATCCGTGAAGGTTCCGCCGACATCGACGCCGACGTCCACGCCGGCGGAATGGACGGGCGACTCAAGTCCTTTGTCGCCGAGCTACGCGTTCCCGTTGTTCTTCAGGGAGCCCTCCATGAACTGCCGATATCCTTCGAGGTCCAGCAGCCCGTGGCCGCTGTAGTTGAACGCGATCACCGTCTCCTCGTTCCGCGCCTTCGCTTCGAGCGCGAGGTCGATCGCCCCGCGAATCGCGTGGCACGTCTCCGGTGCCGGGATGAGTCCCTCGGTCTTCGCGAAGATCTGCCCCGCTTCGAACGTGCTCAGCTGGTCCGCGGCGCGCGGCTCGACGATCCCCGCATCGAGGAGCACGCTGAGCGTCGCGGCGGTCCCGTGGTACCGCAATCCGCCCGCGTGGATGCGTGGCGGCACGAACGTGTGACCGAGCGTGTGCATCTTGACGAGCGGCGTCATCTCGCCCGTGTCGCCGAAGTCGTACTCGTATTTGCCCTGGGTCATCGACGGGACGGATACCGGCTCGACCGCGACGAAGCGCGTCTCGGACCGGCCGTGGAGACGTTCGCCGATCATCGGGTACGCGAAGCCCGCGAAGTTCGATCCGCCGCCGACGCTGCCCACCATGTAGTCCGGCGTGACGTCTGCGAGCTCGAACTGCCGCACGACCTCTTGGCCGATGATCGTCTGATGCATGAGCACGTGGTTCAGCACGCTGCCCAGGGAGTACTTCGTGTTCGTCCCGGTGACCGCGGCCTCGATCGCCTCGGAGATCGCGATGCCGAGGGACCCGGGGTGGTCCGGGTCCGCGGCGAGGATCTTCTTCCCGACGTTCGTGCGATCGCTGGGGCTCGGGATGACCTCCGCGCCGAAGAGTTGCATCACGTACTTCCGGTACGGCTTCTGGTCGTACGAGACGCGGACCATGAAGACCTTCGCCTTCATCCCGAAGTAGTTCGCCGCGAGGGCGAGCGCGGACCCCCACTGGCCCGCGCCGGTCTCCGTGGCGTACGCCTCGACGCCCTCCCGGCTCGCGAAGTACGCCTGCGCGAACGCCGTGTTCGGCTTGTGCGAGCCGACGGGCGAGAGGTCCTCCCGCTTGTAGTAGATCCGCGCGGGCGTCTTGAGGAACGCCTCGAGGCGCGTCGCGCGGTAGAGCGGCGTCGGCCGGCCGATCCGGAAGTACGCCTCGCGCAGCTCCTCCGGGATCGGCTCCGCCCGGTTCGGACTCATCTCCTGCCGGATCAGCTCCTTGGGGAACAGGGGCTCGAACGCCTGGGGGGGCACGGGCTCCTTCGTCCCCGGATGCAGGTACGGCGGGAACGGCGCCGGGAGGTCCGGGAGGATGTTGTACCAGGCTTTCGGCAGGTCCTCCGTGTCGAGGAGGATCTTCACGTCGCTCGCGCCTGCCGATTCCGGTTTCAAAGCCTGCATGGGACCACCGATGTCCGGAGGATGCATAATTTGCACGCTATATAACGATTCTGTTCTATGGAGTATACTTTACGACCTTGAGTGACGAAAACATTAACCCTCAGAGCGCTCTTCCGTACATTGGGCCAGGCACATGTGGGCGCGGTTCCGTCCGTACTTCAAAGGTTTCCCGGCGCAGGAGAAGGTCGCGCAGCTCATGGTCGTCTACGGGCTGCGGGTGCACGAGGGGAGCGTGTTCGCCGGCGACATCAAGCTCTCGGACACGGCGATGGCGCGCGCCGCCGGGGTGGACCGCCGCGTCGTCACCGCGACCGTCGAGACGATCGACCGGAACGGCGAGTTGAAAGCGTTCTTCGACAAGCTCCGCCCTGTCTGCCACCTCCGGGAAATCGCGCCGCTGATGAATTGGGGGGCGATCGAGATCGTGCCGACGAACGCCTCGAAGCCCGGCATCCTCGCCGGGGTAGCGGCGATCATCGCACAGGCCGGCATCTCGATCCGGCAGGTGATCATGGACGACCCGGAGATCGTCGACGATCCGCACGGGTTCATCGTGACCGAAGCGCCCGTGCCGGAGCGGTTGCTCCCGCAAATCAAGCAGGTCGACGGCGTCAAGTCCGTCGTGCTGCACTGAACCGGAGCGATGGCGTCCGCTCGTCCCTCGAGCCGACACCCTTTTCCCGCGAAGACCCGTGGCGGGTCCGCATGGGATGGCACGGCCTTCTGCGCGTCGTGGACTTCCAGGCGCTCCTCGTGTCCCAGCCGTCGATCGCCGCGGCGCTGGACAAGGCGCAGCGGGCGAGCGGCACCAAGTCACCCCAGGCGAAGGCGCTCCGTGAGGCATACCACCTGCTCGCGAAGGTCCTGTGGACTCGGCGCGCCTCGATTCAGCGGGTCCACGACCTTGCGTGGCTTGATCACTCGGTCGTGTCCGCCTCGGCTCGCCTCGGGCGCGTCTGGGAGGGCGAGGACGGCCTCCGGTCGATCGGGAGCGTCGAGGCCATCGCGTCGGATGCCGTATTCCTCGAGCTCTTCCCGTCGAAAGGCTCGGATTGGATTGAGGTCCCGGTCGAGGCCTTCGCGGGAATCAGCCCGACCGTGAAGCTCGAGCGAGGAGTCGCCGGGCCAATCCGCGTCGGGCTCGTCCCGGAACCACGACTCAAGACGCTGTACGATGCCGCGGCGACCACGAAGTTCGATGCGCCGCCGTCCGCGGTCACGGTCCTTGGAGCAATCGAGGCGCTTGCGGCCTCTGCGCGCCGCGCCGGGAGCCCGAGCGCCGCGGTCGTGTTCGCCGCGTCGTCATTCGAGAATGTGGCCGCCGAATAATCGCGCGTGGTCGCGCATCATGCAGCGGTCCTGGACGACCGTCTTCCCGGCGGCCTGCGCTTTCTTCGTGGCGTCCTCATGGCGAATCCCGAGCTGCATCCAGATCACCTTCGCGGGGCCGCGGATCGCCTGGTCGACGATCGGCGGCACGTCGGCGGAAGGACGGAAGACGTCCACCGCATCGTACGGGATCGGGACCGCTTCCAGGGAGGGATACGCCTTCTCTCCGAGGATCGCGTCCGCAGTCGGGTTCACCGGGATGATCCGGTAGCCGGCCATTTGCATGTACTTCGGGACGCGGTGCGCGTCCTTCGCAGGATCCTTCGAACATCCCACGACGGCAATCGTCCGGATCGTCGTGAGGATCCGCCGAACCTCCGAATCGTCCACGTCCAAACCCGACACGGCCTAGCCGCAGGTCTCGCTTAAGCCTTCGCGGAGACGAGCCTTCGGATGGCCTCGTTCAGGCTCGACGCGAGCTCGAGCCGGTCGGCGTCTTCAAAGGGGAACCATCGGATCTCGGAGTGCTCCTCGTTCGCGATTCGCGGTTCTCCCTCCCAGCGTGTCACGAGGAAGAGGTAGTGCCGGAAGAGGTCCTTCGACGTCGGGTCGACGTCCTCGTAGATCCCGAGGAATCGCGGATCCGTCACGCGGATCCCGAGTTCCTCCTCGAGCTCGCGGACGAGGGCCATCGCCGGCTCTTCGCACGGCACGAGATGCCCGCCGAACGCGTCCCACATCCCGGCGAACCGGGTCGTGCTCGTCCGCCTACCGAGGAGTACACGGTCTCCGCGGACGATCAAGCCGGTCGAAGTGACGTGAATCACGCAGACCCCATCGCGCTCCCCCTGATATTTCGTTCTCGCAGGCGAATTGGACGAAGCGACAGCAAGGTTTCGTGATTTTACACGAAAACGCGGAGGTCCTTTGCAACCCTGTGTTCGCAGCCCTCTCCCAAAGATTCATCTCGGCAGCGCACGCTTGACCGGGCATGGAGGCGGTCGCTCGCGAGATCGCAGAGCGGCTTCGCGCCGCGCCGTCGGTGCGGATCGTCACGCACATCGACACGGACGGGATCACAGGCGGAGCGATCGCCTCGGAATCCCTTGACCGAGCGGAGATCTCGCACGAGGTCGCGTTCGTCAAGACCCTGGACGAGGCCGTCATCGCGGACATCAAGCGGCACGGCACGCCGCTCGCGTGGTTCGTCGACCTCGGCGCGGGAATGCTGCACGCCCTCCAGGGACTCGACGCCGTCGTCACGGACCATCATGTGCCGACCGCCCGCGAAGTGCCCCGCGCGCTCCGGGGCGATCTGATCCGGTTCGCCGAGTCGCAGGATCGCGTGCTGATGTTGAACCCGCACCTGGAAGGCGAAGGCTCCGACGTCGCGAGCGGCGCGGGGTGCGCCTATGCGGTCGCAAAGGCCCTCGATCCGAAAAACACGGACCTCGCCGCGGTCGCGATCGTCGGCGCGGTCGGGGACGTCCAGGACCAGGAGTTCCGCCGACTCTCCGGGTACAACCGCACGATCCTCGAGGACGGCATCGCCGCCGGCGTCGTGGCGGCGGAGATCGACTTGCGGCTCTTCGGACGGGAGACCCGGCCCGCGTACAAGATGTTGCAGTACGCCACCGACCCGTGGATCCCGCGTCTCAGCGGCAACGAGGAAGCGTGCATTGCGTTCCTCCTCGAGCTCGGGATCGACCTCAAGACGGAGGAGCACTGGCGGAGCTGGTCCGATCTGGACCGCGGGGAGAAACGGCGGGTCATCTCCGCGCTTGCGTCGCACATGCTCGAACGCGGGTGCGGAATCAAGGAGGTCGAACGACTCGTCGGCGAGACGTATACGCTCGTGCGGGAGCCGGCCGGAAGTCCGACGCGCGATGCGAAGGAGTTCGGGACGCTGATCAACGCGTGCGGTCGGTACGACGAGGCCGACGTCGGGTATCGGGTGTGCCGCGGCGATCGGGACGAGGCGCTCGCCCGCGCCCTTCAGCTGCTCCGGGGCCATCGGGAGTATCTGGTCGAATCGATGGACGCGATCGCGGAGGCGGGGATCAACCAGATGGACGCGATTCAGTACTTCCACGCGGCCGATCGGATCCGGGACACCGTCGTCGGCATCGCCGCGAGCCTCGCCCTGAATCAAGAGGGCGCGACGAAGGATCTGCCCATCATCGCGTTCGCGAAGGCCGATGACGGGATCAAGGTGAGCGCGCGGACGACCCGGGACCTCGTCGCTCGGGGCCTCGACCTCGCGGCGGTCATGCAGGAAGCCAGTCGCGCCGTCGGGGGACACGGCGGCGGGCACCACGCGGCCGCCGGCGCGACGATCCCTCCCGGGACGGAGGAGCGCTTCCTCGAGATCGCGAACCGGATGGTCCGGGAACAACTCGGGCCGGATTCCGCTGCGGCAGGCCGTCGGAACCTTTAGGAGCGGCTCGCACCATGGTCACGCTCGAGGCGGGAGAGACGGCAGTCTGTCCATCGTGCGGCTTTTCGAAACTGATGCTCAAGGAAGCCCACTGCGCGAACTGCGGCAAGCGAGGGTGCGAGAAATGCCTGCTGACCTTCGGATGGTCGCAGGCGAGCCCGGCGGCGGATCGCCTCCCGCAGCGGGTCTGTTCAACGCCGTGCTTCGACCAGTGGGCGATGGGCATGGTGACACGTGGCTTCGCGCCGGTGGCGTGGGGTCACACATGGACGGTCCAAGGCGTCGTCATCGAACCGGCGTTCGCATCGAGAGTGCAGCAGATGGCGGATCAGCACCGAGCGAACCTGCAGCTCGGGCATGCGCGCAACCTCCTCGAGGCGGAACGGTTCGAGGATGCCGCGAAGATCTTCGAGGGCCTCGGCATGTGGAAGGAGGCGGGCGAAGCGCGGAGGCACGCGAAGCGGAATGTGGTGACGCAAGTACAAGTCGACGTGAACAGCCTGATCGACCAAGTTCGTCGTGGCGGGCTCACGACGACATACGCGTGTCCGGCATGCCACAGTCCGATCCAGATCAGCGGGAACACGGACCTCCGCTCATTGACGCATTGCCAGTATTGCGGTTCCGTGATTCAGTCCACGGACCTCGTGGAGTTCCTGACCCGCGTCGTCGGATATCGGTAGCTCGCGCACCCGTTCGGTGACAATGATCTCTCCGAAGCGGAGATCTAGCGGTCGCCCGCGCGCGACCGCAGGGCTTCGATGGAGAAAGGAGTCCGCCACTTCTCGGGCGGAATCCGTTGCGTCGCAACCTCCACGAAATCGTTTATCCCGCTGAGGTAGCTGGAGATGCGAATCCTGCCCCTCGGACTCCGAAGCACATACCATCGGTTGAACGTGCTGTACTCCACCGACTCGATCTCTTCCCAGGCGAGCGACAGGTCGCCTCTCCATGGCGAGTGCCGCGTGAGGGCGCCGCTTCCGACCTTGACATAGGCGAGGGAAAAACTCCACGCCGACGGCGATGAAAGCCACGAGCCACGGAATCAGCAACGCCAGGGCAATCAACAGGCTGCGATCGGAGACCGGCGACGAAGGGTCCAGCGCACCGGTGGCGATCACTCCGAGGAATCCGAAGAACGCGGTCCCCGCGATTGAGAACGTCCGCAGGCTGCGCCCGTATTCGAGAATCGTCTCCCCTGAGGCGACGTCTCGCCTTCCGTGCGGCTGTCGCGATCGGAGGATGAGCCACTCGATGAACGGCGTGAGGCCGATGCCAAGGGCGATCGCGATCGTCGCCTCGGTTCCCGGCAGAACTCTTCCTCCTGTCGGCGTGAGAGGTCGCAAACCTTTTATAAGCCGCGCCACTTCGACGGCCGCTCTTCTCGTAACGGGGAGCCGATGACTCATGACGCCCCGCGGCCGCGGGGCGGAAGGAGGTCTCCACCATGGCCAAGCCAATGTACGTTCGCTTCGAGATGCCGAAGGATCTGGTCGACAAGACGTATCAGTCGATCGAGCTGGCGAAAGAGAGCGGCAAGGTTCGCAAGGGCACGAACGAGGTGACGAAGCTCGTCGAACGCGGCGAAGCGCAGTTCGTCGTGATGGCGGAGGACGTCCAGCCCGAGGAGATCCTCGCGCACATGCCGCTCCTCTGCGAGGAGAAGGGCGTGCCTTACGCGTACGTGCCGAGCAAGCAGGAGCTCGGCGTCGCCGTCGGCCTGGGCAAGGCGACCGCCTCGATCGCGATCCTCGACCCGGGAAAGGCGAAGCCCGTCGTCGACGACCTCGCATCGAAGCTCCGCGCGATGAAGAAGTGACGGTCGTCGGACGAGGAAGGGAACATGGCGGACGAGGACAGCATCCCCGCAGAAGTCGTCGAGGTCGTCGGCCGGACGGGGATGACGGGCGAGGCCACCCAGGTCAAGGTCCGCGTGCTCGACGGCCGCGACAAGGGCCGCATCATCACGCGGAACGTCAAGGGATCCGTCCAGGTCGGCGACACGCTCATGTTGCGGGAGACCGCCCGCGAGGCCCGCAAGCTGTCGGTCCGGTGAGCCGATGCCCGTCCGACGCTCCTGCTCCTTCTGCGGCAACGAGATCGAGCCCGGGACGGGGAAGATGTTCATCCGCAAGGATGGGACCGTGTTCCTCTTCTGCTCGCACAAATGCCAATCGAACATGCTGAAGCTCGGCCGGGTGCCGCGCTGGACGCCGTGGACGCAGGCCTTCCGACGCGCCGCGGGACGCATCGCCGCCGAGGAAGCGGTCGTCGAGGAGGCACCCGCACCGGCCGAGGCGATCGCCGCCGAGATCACAATCGAGGCGCCGAAGGGGAAGGACATCCCCGCGGATCTCGGCGACCTCATCGACAAGCGCCTCGGGCCCGACCTCGGACGCGGCGAGGTCGAGCGATTCTACTCCGACTTCATCGCGAGCGACGCGCTCCAGACGTCGATCGTGGGGTGGGCGAAGAAGAAGCACGGGACCAAGCCCGTCACCCGCATCGAGAAGGCGGAGTTCCTCGCGTGGAAGGATTCCCCCGACGGCCGGAGGGTGTTCAAGGCGTGGCTCGACGGGCAGTGGGCGAAGGTGAAGGGCCGCAAGCGCGAGGCTCCCGAGGAGGAGGCGCCCGCACCCTCGGCCAAGAAGGCGAAGAAGGGGGCTTGACCGCGGCCGACCGCACCTTCGTCCTGCTCAAGCCGGACGCGGTGCACCGCGGTTTGGTCGGCGAGATCGTCGGGCGATTCGAGCGGCGGGGGCTGAAGCTCGTCGCGCTCAAGATGGTCCGTGTGACACGGTCCCTCGCGGAGACGTACTACGCGGAACACAAGGGCAAGGCGTTCTTCGAGCCCCTGATGTCGTACATCGCCGCGGGACCCGTCGTCGCGATGGTGCTGGAAGGGGGCGGCGCCGTCGCCGCGGTCCGCAAGATGATGGGCAAGACGAACTCCGCGGAGGCTGAGCCCGGCACAATTCGCGGGGATCTCGCGCTGACGATCGGACGGAACGTGATCCACGGGTCGGATTCACCCGAGAGCGCGAAGAAAGAAATCTCGCTCTTCTTCAAGCCCGAGGAAATCCAGTCGTACACACGAATCGACGAGTCCTGGCTTCGCGAATGAGTCCCGTGTCCGAGGGGCCAACCTTCTAATATCGTCGGCTTCTTGGTCCGCCGGTCATGGCCTCGATTCGCCAGCCGATCGTGTCCGTCCTGGGGCACGTCGACCACGGCAAGACCACCCTCCTCGACCGCATCCGCGGCACCGGCGTCGCGGGCCGCGAGGCCGGCGGGATCACGCAGCATATCGGCGCCACGGAGGTGCCCCTCGCGGCGATCCTCGAGGCATGCGGCGACCTCGTCAAGGGCAAGACGTTCCGCATCCCGGGCCTGCTCTTCATCGACACCCCCGGCCACGTGGCCTTCTCGACGCTCCGGGCGCGCGGGGGCGCCTTAGCCGATCTAGCGGTGCTCGTGATCGACGTCAACGAGGGCTTCCGGCCGCAGACGACCGAGAGCCTGAACATCCTCAAGCGATACAAGACGCCGTTCATCGTGGCGGCGAACAAAATCGACCTCGTGCCCGGGTGGCGGAAGCACGACGGCACGCCGTTCCTTGCGTCGTACTCGGACCAGCCGGAGTCCGCGAGGGAGGAGCTCGACAAGCGCATGTACGAGCTCGTCGGCCGGCTCTACGAGCACGGCTTCTCCGCGGACCGCTACGACCGCATCGAGGACTTCACGACGAACCTCGCCGTCGTCCCGGTGAGCGCGAAGCACGGCGAGGGCATCGCAGACATGCTCCTGATGCTGATCGGACTCGCCCAGCGCTTCCTGGAGACGCAGCTCGAGACCGCGGCGGGCCCAGCGGAAGGCACGATCCTCGAGGTCAAAGAAGAGAAAGGGCTCGGCGTCACGCTCGACGCGATCATCTACCAGGGCATCCTCGCGAAAGGCGACACGGTCGTCTTCGGCACGACGGGCAAGCCCGGCACGACCAAGGTGAAGGCGCTCCTGAAACCCAAGCCCCTCGACGAGATTCGCGATCCGCAGGAGCGATTCGACTCCGTAGGGAGCGCATCCGCCGCGGCCGGGGTGAAGATCGTCGGCAGCGGACTCGAACGGGCCGTCGCGGGCGCCCCGATCCGCGTGGCGAGGGGGAACGTCGCGGCGGTCGTCGAGGAGATCGCGAAGGAGTCGCAGGTCCACATCGAGACGCAGGACGAAGGCATCCTCGTCAAGGCCGACGCGATCGGCTCGCTCGAAGGCTTGGCCTACGAGTGCAAGCAGGCCTCGATCCCGATCAAGTATGCGCGAATCGGACCGGTCTCGCGGCGTGACGTCACGGACGCGGCGACGGCGAAGGACCCGCTCCTCCGGGCGATCCTCGCGTTCAACCTCGAGATCCTTCCCGATGCGAAGACCGCGCGCCTCGAACATCCGGACCTCGCGTTCCTGGAGAGCGATGTCATCTATCGGCTTATCGAGGACTACGGGACCTGGCGGGACGAGCGGAAGCGAGCCCTCGAAGCGGCGAGCCGCAAAGCGATGGCGTATCCCGCGAAGCTCCTGTTCCTCGGAGAGCACGTCTTCCGGACGTCGAAGCCAGCGATCTTCGGCGTGCGCGTCCTCGCCGGCCGCATCCGGACGGGCGAGGCGCTCATGCGGGAGGACGGCCGGGCCCTCGGCCGGATCAAGTCGATCCGGAGCGGGGAGAAGAGCCTCGACGGCGCAGGACTCGGACAGGAAGTCGCGATCTCCGTGGACGGGATCACGATCGGCCGCCAGATCAACGGCGGGGACGTGCTCTACGTCGACCTCCCGGAGGCGGATGCGCGGACGCTGCGGGTCCGCACGGACCTCGGCCACGACGAGGTCGAGGCGCTCGACCAGATCATCGGCATCAAGCGCAAGGAGGATCCGTTCTGGGCAATGTAGAGGAGCTGCAGGCCGCCCTCCCGCAGAAGCACCGGTGCAAAGACTGCGACAAGTGGTACGGTCAGGAGGACGACGAGTACGGCCCCTGCATGTACAAGCATCTCCGGAAGGAGAAGCGATACGTGACCTACGGCTATCACGACTGCGACGAGCCGGAAGAACTCGAGCGGCGGGTGAATCTGTGGAAGGCACGCGGGTCCGGAGACTCAAAGCGCGGGACATCGACGCCGCCATCCGCTTGACGGACCTGGAGGACTGGGGCTACGCCCGGTCCGACTTCCGGCGGCTGCTCGAGCTCTCCCCTGGCGGCTGCTTCGCGGCGGAGTTGGCGGGCGAAGTGGTCGGCGTCCTGACGACGACCACGTACGATGAGCTCGCGTTCCTTGGCGCGGTGATCGTGCGTCCGGAGCTGCGCGGCCGCGGCGTCGGGAAGCAGATGATGGAGGCGGCCCTGGACCATCTGCGTGCCCTCGGTGTGGTTACTGTGCGCTTGAACGCATACCTCAACGCGATCCCTTTCTACGAGAAGCTCGGCTTCCGCCGGGAGTACGAGGTCATCCGCTGGCGGGGTGCCACGACCTCCGGCCGCTCGAACGGGGTGCGCCCCGCCCGCCGATCCGACGTCGCGCGCCTCGCCCGTCTAGACACGGCCTACTTCGGCGCCGATCGGACGCCGCTCCTCGAACGGCTCGCGGAAGAATTCCCCGAGTCGTTCCTGGTGTACGAGCGGAACGGTGAGATCCGCGGATACATCGTCGGGAACGTGAGCGGTGAGGCGTGTGAAATCGGCCCGTGGACCGTCGATCCTCGGGGCGATCCGGCGGCCCCGAACCTGTTTCACGCCCTCGTGGCCGCCTCCGGAGCGCGCGAGATCGCGTTCAGCGGGCCTTCCCGGAACGAGCCACTCCTCGCTTTCGTGAAGGGACTTGTCTACGCGGAGGTGTTCCGCGCGCTTCGCATGGTGTGGGGCGAGGACCGGTTCGCAGGGAATCCAACCGGTATGTGGGCGCTCGGGGGGCTGGAGAAAGGCTGAAGGGGCGGTGGGGCTTCTCCCGGTCTCATGACGGAGAAACGCCTCCTCGCCCTCATCGCGATGCTGATCGGCCTAATCGGCGGCCTGCTGATCCTGGTCGGAGCGCTCGACATCGGCCGGCAGTTCAATCTTAACCTGGCTGTCAGCGCCATCATCGCGGCGCTGCTCGGCGTCGCAATCGTCCTCGGGAGTCTCATGATCTACCGCGGCAAGTACGGCGCCGGTGGGCTCGTCAACATCGTCCTCGGGATCATCGTGATTGTCTTGGGGTACGGCAGTACGACGGGCGGGATTCTCGCGATCATCAGCGGCGTCCTCGGACTCGTCGCTTCGGAAAGCGGGAAGTGACCCCGCTCAGATCCGCGGCCCGATTAGCTGCCACACGACGAGGCCGAGGATCAGCAACGCGAACGTGTAGCTCACCCCTCGGACGATCCGGTCCCGCTGCTCGGTCGGGAGGCCTTTCTTGAGGCGCGAGACGAGCCCTTCAACTCCGTCCTTGAAGATGTATCCCCCGTCGAGCGGGACTGCGGGCAGCGCGTTCGTGGCGCCGAGCATCACGTTGAGCCAGAAGAGCCAGTACGCCGTGTTAGCCAGGATCCAGAAGAGCGGCGCGGGGAGGGCGGCGAGGGGCCCGCCGATCTTGTAGAAGCGCACCGCGGGATCCTGGATCGGCGCGCGGCCCTGGAACGGGAGGGAGATGTACGTCAGGGCGGCCCCGGGGATTCCGCCGAAGCGGTCCGGATTCGTGAGCGGATGGTAGTAGTCCGTGCTCACGTCCATCGCGTAGATGCCGAGGAGCGGCCGGCCCGTCCCCGGCTCCGCCGCGAGTATCACGAAGAACGACGCATTCGCCGAGGTCGACGGGTTGAAGGTCCTCACGGAGACGTTCTGGCCCGGCACGACGAGCAGCATCGCGGCCCGGAAGTCCGCGTACGAGCGAACGGGGGTGTTGTTGACCTCCGTGATTACAGTGTACGCCTCGATGCCGGCCGACTGCGCCGGCGAGCCGCCTTCCGTGAAGCCGACGATGCCGACGCCGTCTTGGACGGGCGTCACCGACGCCATCATGACGGACGAGAACAGCACCGCGAAGGTGAAGGCGAGGAGCATGTTCGTGGCCGGGCCGGCCGCGTAGAGGCGGGCCCGCTCGTGGCGCGGGAGGGCGCGCAACTCCTCCTCGTCCGGCTCGACGAACGCCCCGATGGGGAAGATGAGGAAGATCAGCCCGAGGGAGCGGATGCGGATCTTCGCGACGCGCGAGAGGATCCCGTGGGAGAACTCGTGGAGGATGATCGCCACGGAGAGCCCGAAGATCCCGTACCCGATCGGGATGATCGGATTGATGCCGGGGATCCCGAGGAGGAGCTCGGGCGAGGGCGGATTCGCCTGGACCGCCGGGCTCTGCACGAGCGTCGCCTCCCAGATAAGGAGGAGCGTCGTGCCCGCCATCGTCAGGGCGACGAGGACGATCGCAAGGTCGCCGAACGCCCGCCAGAAGCGCGTGGGGCGCGCGATGCGCTCGATCAGCCGACGACCTCGGACCGTCTTCCACATGAGGAAGGGACCCGCGGGCGGCGGGGACACCGAGAGGCCGCGGGGCTCGAGGAGCCCGCGGCGTTGAAGGGCGAACAGGACGAGGGACCAGAGGCCGATGAGGCCCGCCGCGAGGAGGAGGGGAAGGAGGTCCCACATGCGAGGCTCCGAACGAGGCTCCGGGTCTATTTCAACCTTATCTCGCGGGCACCTGACGCGTCCAGATGTCGTCGGGAAGATCCTTGTAGACCGCGAACGCATCGACCGCGGCTTTCGGGCCGCGCGGCTTCGCCAGCTCTTTGATCCGCTCCACCTTGAGGATCCAATAGTGGATTCGCCACATCTTCCCCTTCTTGATCATGACCTCTTCTTGCCGCGTCGTCAGGAGGCCTGCCTCCTCGAGCATGTAGAAGACGTCGCGGTCCGCGACATCGAGATTGTTGTCGATCGCCTCCGTCTCGAACCCGAAGAACGACATCAGGTAGTCCCCGAGGGCCCGAAGATCCTCTTCCGACATCCCCCGCTTCCCGACCGTTGCCCGGAGGGCGCCGACCATCTCGGACATCGTCACAACGGGCATTCGAATACATTCCGGCGCACGCGGCGTGCCACTTAAAAGCCCGTCGAGCCCATTCCTGTTCCTGACCCTGATACCCATCTGGAGGGGACACGATGCCGCCGCGACGTGCGACCGCACATGCCATGGCCTACGTGACCGCGCCGGACCTCGAGACGGCCCGTTCGATCGCGCGGACCGTGGTCGGGCGACGACTCGCGGCGTGCGCGAACCTGTGGCCGATCGAATCGATGTATCATTGGAAGGGGAAACTCGAGGAGGCGAACGAGGTGGTGATCGTGTTCAAGACCCGCCGCGCCCTCCTGCAGAAACTCATCGCTGCGGTCCGGGAAAACCACCCCTACGAGGTCCCGTGCATCGTGTCGTACCCGATGGGCCCCGCCTCGCGCGAGTACCTCGACTGGATCGATAAGGAGACCTCTCAGCGATAGACGGCGATTGCCCCGTAGCCGACCGCGATTCGCGTGTCGCCGCTCGTGTCGCTCGACGTGCCGTACTTGAGGAGCTTCGCCTGCGTCGCACCGAGACGCTTGGCGGCGGTCAGCATCGCGGTGACGGGCCCGTATCCGCATATGGAGATGTCGTCCGCCGCGACCCGCGCGGAGCATCCCTTCGGGTCCAAGGCGAGGATCTTCTCGATCGCCTTCGTGTCCTGGGCTTTCGCGAACGCGGGCGCCGTCGTCCCGCGCGGGGGCATCTGGTTGTACTGCGCGCCCGCGTGCGTGAAGTCGGAGGAGGCAATCATCATCACCTTCTTGCCCTTGACGGCATCGGCGACGAGGCCGCCGACCTCCGAGGCGAGGTCGTACTCCTGGAACGCCATGCACACCGGCACTAAGCGCACGGGGTCGGCGAGCGCCTGCAAGAACGGCAACTGGACCTCGATGCTGTGCTCATCGCGGTGCGCGAGGATGTCGTCCTCGAGGGGCGGCTTCGAGACGGCATCGTAGAGCCCGACGTCGATCGACGCGGTGCCG
>DASPXQ010000074.1:0-3487 GCA_035637195.1 Thermoplasmata archaeon
CGCCCTCGAGCTTCTTCGGCGCCCTCGGGGCCTTCGGTTCCTCCTTCTCCTCGTCCTTCTTCTTCGAAGGCCGCTCCCCTCGTTCCGGCTTCGCCGGGGCGGACGGGGTTTGGGGCTCGGGCGTGGGTTTCTCCTCGGGCATTCAACAATCCCCGGATGGGATACACGTCCAAACTTCACGAGCTATATAAGGGTTAAGGAGTCCGCCGCCACAGACCCGGGTATTCGATGACAAGTCCGGCGTCGTCCACGTCGATGTCGGTCGAGAATCCGGAATCCAGGCTCTCGTAGCGGTACCGGCCGTCGCCGATCCGCGTATACCGTTGGCGCAGCGGTTCGACAGTCAGCTGCGGGAACCGCACCCACGCGGCGCGGACCTCCCGCGATTCGCCGACGGTCAGGCCCATCCTGCGGATCGGCAGGGTGTTCGTCGACGGGGAGGCCTCCAAATCCACGTCCGTGCATCCCGCGAGATCGGCCCGCTCGACGCCCCCGTGCGAGAACCATCGCCCATCCTGGCGGACCCAGAGCGACTGGCGTTCGCGGGTCGTGCGGCGCCGGATCTTGACGATTGCGATGCGGGTGGACCACGAGTCGTCGCAGACGACCTGGTACGCGATGTTCGACCGGACGGCCCCGGACTCGGTGTCGATTCTCCCGACGAGGAACCAGAATCGCTTGGAGTGGTAGAGCGTCGCTCGCTCTGCGCCGGGCCGATCGAGCCTTTGCCATCGCACCCTCCGACGGCCCGACCCAATCATGGCGTCCCCGAGGCCCGCAACGATTTGCGCATCGCGACCGCGTATTGCTCGTACCCCGCATTGCGGTAGAACGTCTGGGCCTCCGTGTTCATGCGACCCGTGAGGACGACCATGTGCGTCGCGGCCTGCTCCTTGGCCAGGCCCTCGAGGTACTTCACGAGTCGCGAGGCCACGCCGAGGCGGCGGGAATCCGCCTCGACGAAGAGTTCCGTCATCTCCGCATACGGCGTTGGATCGAGGGACGGCGTGACTCGGAGGCTCGCGAATCCCAACAGTCGACCGCCTCCCTCCGCCACGACAACCGTTTCGAAGCTCTCCACTTGACGGAGTCGCCGGGCCACCGTCCCTTCCACGACCGGCTCGCCAAAGTACGTGCCGTAGAACGCCTCGAACAACGGGACGAGGGCGGCGGCGTCTTCGCGGTTCACGAGGCGAACTCGGAGGCTGGGAGCCCGCGTCTTGACGGGCATGCAGTCACGCCACCTCTTTCACGGAACGCAGGACCTTGAAGCCACTCCCGCGCCGGACGACGGTGGCGTTTCCGAACGCCTCGATCATTCGCGCGCGGATCGATTCGGCTCCCTGCTTCGTGCGCGCGACGAGCCACAAGCGGCCGCCCACGGGCAGGTGCGCGGGCGCATCCGAGATGAGTCGATCGACGACGGCCCGTCCCGCGCGGATCGGAGGATTGCAGAGGATGTCGTCGAAAGCGAGCCCGGCCACCGGCGCATACAAGTCGCCCTCGCGTACCTCGGCGTTCGTGATTCCGTTCGCGGTGAGATTCGCCCGCGCGAGGGCGACCGCGCGCCGGTTCACGTCCGTCAGAATCACGTGCCCGCCCTCCGAGAGCCGCGACGCGACGATCCCGATGGCGCCGTACCCGCATCCGAGGTCGAGGATTCGCGCGCTCGGGCCGGGGTCGAGGGCGTCGATGAGGAGGTGCGTGCCCCGGTCGACCGCCTCGCGCGAGAACACGCCCGCGTCGGATCGGAACGTCAACGAATGCCCGCGGAGAACGACACGGATCTCCGACGGACGGCGTCGGGAAGACGGCCGGTTTGCGAAGTACTGTTCGCCCATCCGCCGACGGAAGGACGCGCGCGGCTTAAGCCCGCGGTTCACTTCTTCGGCCCGGGCGCCCGCGTCGTCTGATCGAGGAGGACCGTCGCGAGACGCAGGTCCTCACTTGAACCGGCGTAGTTCCCGCCGGCGAACTCCCGCTCGGCGCGGCCCAGGACGTCCTGGATGTCCGGCAGGAACGAGAGGCCACTGCCCTGGAGGAGCTTGATGCGCGTCCGCATCTCGAGGATCGCCTTCGCGAGCGCCTGCTTCGCGTTCGTCCGGCGCAGGAACGCCTGGAGCGCGCGCTCGAGGTGCTCCTTCGCGCGCGCATAGTTGCCCTCGCGGACGGCCCGGCGCGCGTCCCTCAGGGCGAGATCCGCATCGTAGGACTGGAATCCCTCCCGCTGCAGGCGGCTGTACAGGATCTCCGCGTCGGCGAGGCCGGTCGTCGCCTTGCGGTACATGTCGCCGAGCGACTTCACTTCCCGCGCGAGCCGCGTGGACATCGCGCTCCCCGGCTCGATGAAGCCCTTCCCGAGGAGGTCCCGCGCCATCTTGATCTGGCCCTCGTGGCGGTCCGTCAGGATGCCTTCGCCCCGGAGCTCCGTGAGCTGCGCCTCCGTCGCCTCGAGGTTCTTCGTCGCCTCGCCGAACAGCGTGCGCAGGAAGGTCGCCTTCGCCTCCAGGTCCCGTGCGATCAGGGCCGCGCCCTGCGCGTTGCCGACGGCGAGCTCCCGCGTCGCGTCTTGCAGCGCCGCCTCGAGGGGCGCCCCGACGCCGTTCGCGAACACGATCGGATCCGGCGGCCCCTGCGTCTCGACGAGCCGCTCGATCGCCAGCTCGGCGGTGAAGATCGCGTTGGACGCCCGCTCTGCTTTCTCCTGGAGGATCCGGCCATCGTGTTCCGCGCGCTCGACGAGGACCCGCGCCTCCAGGTAGTTCGGCACGAACGTGCCGTTCTCCCACGCCCCGGCGAGGATCTTCTCCTCGGCGCGACGGACGATGCCTTCGATCGTATCGGTGACGAGGCCGAGATGCCGCATCGCCTCGATCCGCGATCGCAGCGCCTTTGCAGCCTTCGTGTACCCGTTGAAGCGTTCGTCCAGGGAGAGGGCGAGCGACTCCGCGCGCTTCGCGGCGTAGAACGCCTTCGCGTACTGGTGCGCGTCGAAGAGGTGCTTCGCGATGCGGATGGAATCCTCCGCGGGCTTGAGGTCGGCCTGCGTCAGCCGGAGGACCGTGACGAGTCCCTCGGACTGTCCGATCGCTTCCTCGGCGTGGCGCGCCTTCGTTGCCTTGAGGAAGCCGACTCCCGAGTTCTTCGTCTCACCCATATTCGCCGCCAAGGGTCCCCCTTCGGTGTGGCGCGACGCGATGGAATTCCGCCTCCCGACCGGTGGATTGCGATATGCATGAATCGAGGTGGGTAAAAGGGTTGTGACGGTGCGTCCGTGATAATCACGCATGATAGTGTCAACGAGGGTCGGAGACGTCCGGCGCCATCGCGGGCGAACCCCGGGCGCGTGGGATCGAGACGACGAGGCGCCCATGCCTCAACCCTGTTGCCGCGGGATAGCCTTATTATTCGCAGGAGACTCTGGCCGGCGAGAATGCGGGGACTCCTGGCGCTCTCGAGGCCCTTGAACTGCCTCATGTCCGCGGCG
>DASPXQ010000075.1:0-3069 GCA_035637195.1 Thermoplasmata archaeon
GCGTACGCGCCGGTCAGGCTGATGACTCCGGCAGAGCGATCGGAACAGACGGGATCAGTCTTGCTCGTGCAGGGGCCTTCCCCGAAGGGGCCCCACCGCTCGAGCGTTCCGGCAGGCTCCTTGAACGCATCGTTGGGAAAGTCGATGTCGAGCGATTCGTACACCCAGTGCTTCCGGAAGACGTCGGTCGAGCCGAAGTTCGGCGGGCGTGAGAAGCCGGTCAACCCGATGTTGTACGTCGTGTGGAAGTCGCTGACGAACTGCCGGATCACGGTCTTGCCAGCTCCAAGCTTGCTGCCCGGAGAGTCGGCGTCGCCGTCGAACGTGCTGAAGTTTACGCCGGTGAAGGTGATCGCCTGAGTCATCGTCTGCGAGTTTCCGAAAACGATCAGCAGGTTGGGCGGGACTCTCGCGCTTTCGGGCCGCAGAAAGTCCTTGTCGTCCGCCGCCGCTGGCAGCGAGGTCACGGCGACGAGAGCGAGCGCGAGGAGAAGCCGGAAGTATCGCGTCATTGTTTCCTCACTCGGGAATGGCCAGCAGTTTCGGGAAGGCGCCGACGTCGGCATCGATCGTCTTGCTCGCCTGGATCGTGGTGGAATTGGCCGTAGAGGTCACGGCGTAGAGGTACTCGACGATCTGGTTCGGGTCGTATCCTTTGCCCAGGGATTTGAACTCCTCGCCGTGTTGCATCGAATAGCCGAGCAGGATCGGCGGATTGATCGTCACCGCCATGTCCGGCGTCGAGGTCGAGGGGTAATGGCTCGAGACCCCGACGGGCATCGGTCCCCCCGCATAGTCGACGGTGGAGACCAGCATCCCGCTGGCGTACTCGATTCCGGAATCCGCCGCGTAAAAGATCTTCGAGATCTTCGTTTCGGTCGCGGAAAGGGTCTGCTCGATCGAGGCCGTGAACATGAGCGCGACACCCATTACCGTCAGGATCAGCAGCAACAGGATCGCGAGAAAGAGCGCGATGCCCTTCTCGCGACGCCCGCGACGACTCGAATGGAGGAGAGTTCTCATAGGTCCCACCCCGTTATCCGGCCTCACTGGAAGTTCCTCAGCGAGACCGCAAAGGATTGGAGCCGGCGCCGATAGGGCCGGCCCGTGGCCGTGGAAAAGGACTTCGCCGTCGAATCCAGGATCTTGATTCCACGCGCGCCCGGTCCGCCATAAACGAAGTCGGGGTCCGTGGATTTGACGACCAGTGAAATCCAGACCGAACGGAGCGCGGCGACGGCGTCTTCCCCGGCCGGGATCGAAGTGTCAACGAAGGCAGCCACGTACTTCGGATCGGTCCCGGAAAGGGGAAGCGTGGTCGAGACCTCGTTCACAACGTTGCCCACCCACTCGTCTTTGTTGCTGCCCGTCGTGTCGACTTTTGCAGGCGAGATTCCCTTGTCGTGCGCCGTGCCGTCGGCGCCGTCGACGCCGTACGCGACCTGGAAGTCTTCGACTTCGTCTACGAGCGGCTGAACGTCGTAATTGCCCGTACTCGGATCGAGTGTCGCCTCCGCCAACGTGGGATGCGTATCGGTGTTGAGACTGGACGCGTCCGCCGCGCCTTCGTCGACGAAGAAGCGCACCTCGTCGACCGCGCCGCCCGAGTAGATTCTGTCCGGCATCGAGCTCGGCCCGCCGCCGGAGTTCAATTTCCGAGCGCCGGTGTCCTGGGGGTTCATGCTGAACGTGAAGGTATCCGCCGTCTGGGTGTACCAGGTCCCGGCGGTGTCGACGAGACCGACGATGTACTGCGGAACGAGGTATACGGAGCTTCCGACGGCAATCTGGTCTGTCCCTCCGCCCGCCACCACGAAGTAGAAGGGGTGCGTCTTGTTGATGAGTGAAGGCGCCCCTCCGAGCGGGAAATTGGGCACGCCGAGCAACGAGGTCGAGCGAATCGTGATGCTCATCGAGGTTGTCGCCGCGCAATTGGGGCAAATGATGTCCGCTGGAGCAAGGCCGTACTTGTCTCCCGAGAGAATCCCTCGGACCTCGATGACGTCGGTGCCCTTGCGGATGTAGTGAGAGTTTCCGGAGAGGTCGGTCAGGCTGTTCCCTCCCGGGCTGTTGTTCTCGACCGGGATAATGGCGTTGGCGAGGAAGAGGCCACCGACGCGACCCTGCCGGATCACCCGGGACATCTCGTAGACGCCGATCCGCGAGGACTGCTGGGCTTCGGCGACGTTGGTCTCCTGTTTCGCGAGCTTGTTCCCACGGTCGAGGAGGGTGTAAAGGCCCAGGACCACAGTGATGAGCACGACCATCGTCACGAGCGCTTCGACGAGCGTGAATCCGCGTTCTTTACGTTTTGGCATTCCGAACTCTCAGATAGAGCGATTGGATCGTCTGGCGGAGCCCCGGGAAGGGGCCCTGGGTCGGCCGCACCGTCACCGTGATCAGCTTGACGACGTAGGCGTTGGGCGACGTGATGCGGGTCGTCAGGGTCCCGTCGAACTGTTCGATGGTGTAGGTCCTCGTGTACGGGAAAATGAACCAACCGGCTCCCGGCGACGTCGTCGCAGTGGACGTCGCGCCGGTGGAAGGTTGGTACCACTTGGGGAGATCGTTGGCGCACAACGCGTTGTAGGTGGCCCCCGCGATCGGCCCCGCTGAGTTGTTGCCGATCGCGACCGTCAGGCGGGGATCGTCCCGGGGATACCCCGAAAGCTCCTCGAGCTTTTCCCGCGCGAGCGTGTTGGCGTTCGTCAGCTGCATGGACGAGGCGTTGGTGCGGATGGAGATCGTAAAGAGAGGCGCCAGCGCGAGCACGGCCACCGCGAGAATGGACAGCGCGACGAGGATCTCGATCAAGGTCAGGCCCCGCTCCATCCTCATGGCACGCCCTCTCATCTCCAGATCCATCCGGTCGTCGTGTATCCCGTTCCCTCCACGTACTTGTCGATTCGCAGCTTGCCCGTGAAATCGCTGTCGATCGTGACGCGAAAGAAGTTCCTGCCGGTGACGTCCGCGAAGTAGATGCCGCGTCCGCCGGAGGTCGTCGGCAGCGCGGACGTCGATGTGTTCTCCGGCGGGACGATGCCGCCCGATGGGGTGAAGGCAATCCGG
>DASPXQ010000076.1:0-3827 GCA_035637195.1 Thermoplasmata archaeon
CGAGGCCGTCGCCATCAAAAGTCCACACTCGCAGCGGTCGGTCAAGCGCGATGAACGTCTCGGGTCCCTCGTCAGGGAAGTGGCCACGGGCCGCCTCGAAGAGCTCCCGGATGGGGATTGCTCGGCCATCCACGAGATAAACTGGGGTGTCTCCGATGACGCACTTGCCCGTCCCGAACCCGCCAGGAATTGCGGCCGTTCCCCCTTTCGCGATCGGGAAGAGGAAGTCCATCACCCGCTGCCCTGTGATCAAGGGCACGGACGGCATGAGCCGATCCTTCGTAGGTCGCGGCTGCCGCACGGGCCAGTCCTGTTTCATCATGAGCTTGCGGCCGTTGTCGAGTTCCGCAACGACCTCGTCGACCTTCATCTTCCCCGACCGGATGTGGGTGACCTTGCCGGTCGCGTCCGGAGGCACGAGGACCCGGTGCTCGACGTTCTTGGCCTCTTGGACCGTGCCGAGGACCTGCCCGCCCTTGACCGCGTCGCCCTCCTTCACCGCAGGCTTGAAGTCCCATTGCTTCTCCCGGCTCAGGCCGGGCGCGCGTACGCCGCGGAGGATGAAGTCCCCCATGACCTGTTTCAGGACCGGCAGCGGCCGCTGGACGCCGTCGTAGATGTTCCCGAGGAGTCCGGGCCCGAGTTCGACGGTGAGCGGCTTGCCGGTATCCGCCACCGGCTCGCCCGGTCGGATGCCGGACGTCTCCTCGTACACCTGGACGACCGTCTTCTCGCCGAGGATCTGGATGACCTCCCCCATGAGCTGCTCGGTCCCGACGAGCACGACGTCGTACATGCGCGGGCGGAGCCCGATCGCGGTCACGACGGGTCCGGCGACCCGCTCGATGGCCCCGGTGCCCTTGATGTCGTCCCGCGCTCCCCTCGTGCCCGCCGCCACCCCACCCCCTCACTTGAACAGATCGACGCCGATCGCCCGTTTCACCTTGGTCCGGAGGTCCTCGTCTTCCGCCGCACCGACCCCGATGACGACCGGGCGTGCCACCGTCTCGAGCCGCCGCCGCATCGTATGGCTCAGGCCTTTCATGTCCGCGGTGTCGAGGACGAGGATCCCGACCTCCGGGTCGTCGAGGATCTCCGCGAGCTTCCGCTCGATCTCCTCCTTCGTCGTCGCGACGGTGCGGCGCACGCCGACGAGCTTGAACCCTTGGACGAAGTCGTCCCGGCCCACCGCGGCGATCTCCATCTCACACCACCAGGAGCTCTCGGAGGACGTCCGTGGAAAGCCCGCTCTCCTTCCCGCGGGCGATGAGCCGGATGTTCTGGACCTCGCGGTCCTTCCGCACGATGAAATCGAGGATCGGAAGGATCGACAGCGGATGCAGGTGTGAGTATCGGGCGGCCTCGATCAGGTGGACCTTCTCGACCTTCCGGAGGAGCGCGCCGACTCCGGTCGACTCGACCCGCTCCAGGTCGCCGGCGATCGACTCGTAGAACGATGTCTCGGAGAGGCGGCCCATGAGGGCGGCCTTGTCCAGCTGCACCATCTCCTGAAGGTCCTCCACACTCATCTCACGGCCGCCCGGCAGGAAGATCTTCCGCTTGAACGACGCCTTCGCGGCCCACACCCGAAGGAGCGTCTTCAGGTTCACGATATCGATCTCCCGCTCGACGAACTGCCGCATGAGGCGGTTCGCCTCCGTCGACGGCGGGATCGAGGCGAGGAGCTCCGAGTAGTAGATCGCGGAGACGCGATCCTCCCAGGCGGACCAGTCCGTCACGTCGGACGCCTTCGCCCCGAGGCCGGCCAGGGCCTGCGCGTAGATCGTGTCCTCGAGCCGCCGGAACGCCTCGTCGAGCGTCTCCGACTCGATCAGCTCGCGCAGGAACGCGAGGGGGAAGCTCCCGGCGGGCACGAGGTCCTCCTCGACTTCCGACGCCGGTGCGCCGTACGTCTTCGACCGGACGATCGTCTTCACGTTCTGCAGGTCGTATCGGTCCAGGTAGCGGCCGACGATGGCCCGCAGATCGCCCTCGCAGAAATCGTAGATCTCGTTGTACACCTTCGCGAGGTTCCGCGAGGTCGCCGTCTCGATGAGGTCCACGCCCGAGTAGCGGCCCCCGAGCGCGAGCATCTCCGCCTTGTACTCCCGTTCGCCGAGGAACCGCGCGATCTCGGGGATCTCCATCTGCAGGAGCCGTCCGTACACGTCCTCGGGCAGGAGGGCCGACCGCTTCGCCCGGACCCTCGCCGTGACGTACGGATAGTTGCCCGTCTCGTACGGGATCCGCTCCCGGATCCAGCGGTACCGCTCGAGGAGCGGTTCGAGGCCCTCGATCTTCGGCGGCCGTCCCCTCACGCCCTGGAAGGCCATAGGGTGTCCGCCACCTCCTTGACCGCGTCGTCCCACACGTCCCTCAGGATCGACTCGTACCGCAGGTCGATCCGGCGGGTGCCGTCCGCGCTCTCGATCACGACGCCGCCGGCGCAGTCGATCGTCCCCGCGAACGCGGAGCCCGCGATCTTCCGGACCACCGGCTCGTCCCGCGCGTTTGCGTACACCTTACCGCCACGCCACTCCGCCTCGTTGGCCTTGAGGACGCCGCGGAGGAACTCGGCGTGATCGGGCAAGCTGCCCAGGCGCTCGAGCGTCCCTCGGTAGACGCGGTCGAGCGCTTCGCGCTGCTGCGCGAGGACGATCTTGCGGGCCTCCAGCTCCGCGCGCGCGAGGGCTTGCACCCGCCGGCGCTCCGCGGCGGCTCGGCCGCGTTCCTCCGCTTCGGCCATCAGCTTCACGCCTTCCGAGCGCGCCTCGCCGAGCATCCGTTCCCGTTCGGCCTGGGCCTCCGAGAGGATGGCCTGGGCCTCCGCTTCTCCGTCCTTGAGGATGGCCTCGACGACGGTCTCCAGGCTCACGTCGGATCCGTCCCGCTCAAAGGTTGCTCAGCAGGGAGAACGCGATGACTAGGCCGAAGATGACGATCGTCTCCGGGATGACGACCAGCGGGAGCACCCGGCCGAAGAGTTCCGGTTTCTCCGCGATGGCACCCACGGATGCCGCTCCGATCACCTTCTCTGCCCAGGCTGTCGCGATCCCCGTCCCGAGGACGGTGAGTGCGGCGGCCATCGCCACGAGCCCTTCCTGACCCGCCGATACGACCATGTGGTTTCACACCTCCGCTTTCGTTCTCAAACCGAAGGGGCGGAACCTCGTCCCGCTGCCCTTGTAGAACTTGAGGAAGAACTCCACGTAGTTAAGCCGAACGGATTGGATGGCGCCGGAAATCGTACTGAGGACGAAGAGAAGGAAGTTGGCGAGTCCGACGAATACGAGACCTAGGACGAGGCCGACGACATTCCCGGAGTCGATCCACGGAAAGAGAAAGGACGTGAGGATCAGGGAGTTGAGCGCGAAAATCACGGTTTCTTCCGCGACACCGATGCCGGCGAGACGCGCGTACGACACGACGTTCGCGAGAAGGCCGAAGACCTCCATGATGTGAAGGAAACCCTCCGTCGCGAGCATCAGGACGACGCCGACCCCCAGCATGGCTAAGGCGAGGTACGGGATCGGGTTTGCCGCCGTGAATCCGAAGCTCGCTTGGACCAGGCCCGTCCGCGGGACCCAGCCAAGGAGCCCGTTCCAGATTGCGTATCCCAGCGTGCCGTGCCAGCGGCCCGCGCGGTCCATGATCGCGATGAAAAGACCCGTCAGGATGAGGAGCCATCCAACCTTCCCGATCGCGTGCTTCGGGCTGTGACGGGCCTCGTTCACGACGCCGAACGCGAACCCTACGCTGAGGTGCAGGTAGGCGATCGCGAGGGAAAGGACGATGAAGTCCGTGACCTGATGGAGTTTCTCGAGGAG
>DASPXQ010000077.1:0-26615 GCA_035637195.1 Thermoplasmata archaeon
TCGAGGGCGGCCCGGTCGGTGTCTTTCGCCTCCCGGATGATCACGGGCGCGCGGATTCGTCCGTCGCGGAAGAACGTTCCCGTTTCAATGCCCCAATCTCCCGCTCCATCTCGAGGAGGATCGACAGGATCGCGAGGATCGACGGATCGATGTGGGCGCAGTAGCTCGCGGCGCTCGCGTGCTGCCTCGATTTGTTCAGCAGGCGGTCGAACGCCTCGCGGTCCTTCTCGCGCAACGCGCGCCGGTAGTCCATCCAGTCGTTCAGGATTGACTCGAGATGCAGACGGTACGTCGGGATCGTGCGGCCCATGCGTCGGACGTGTGCCTCACCCCCTCAAGAACGGGGCGGGAGGAGGGATGCCCGAAACTACTCCCCTCTCCCGGTCGCGTGGTCGCACGGCTGATAAGGACGCCCGAATCCTTAAGCGGGTCTGCACCGCCTCGAAGGATTCAGGGTTCCATGCCATCGAAGGCGGCGGAAGCTCCCGCTCTTCCCACCCCCGAATCGACGGTGGGCCAGGGGCCTTCCGCGGCGGGGCTGCGCAGTCGCCTCGTCGCGGGGCTCGCCGTCCTCGCCCTCGTTACGGTCCTGCTCTCCTCGCCGCGCGCGGCGGCGGGCACGTTCCCGGTCTCGATGGAACAGGTCGTCGTCGGCACGACGGACGGCACGGCGGGCGTACAGGCCGAAGACAGCCTCCGCGAGACGATGCGGGAAGCGGATGTGGCCCCGGACCCCCTCGCCTATCCCTCGATCGAGAACCTGAGCAAGGGGTCGCAGGTCGCGGGAGTCTTCCCGGCGGACGCGCAGAGCTCCGACGGCGTGTACGTTCGATACCGCGAGGCGACGACCGCTCCCGTGGTCGTCCAGAGCAACCCGGGCGTGGCCGACCCCGGATGCACATGGACGGCGTGTGCGAACGGCATGGCCTCCGACAACGCCTACGCGTCCTCGTCCGCGGGCGGCGATGCGGGCGTCTTCCAGAACTTCACCTGGAGCATCCCGGCCGCCGCCGCGATCACTCGCGTGGAGGCGGGATACGAAGCGTTCGATCCGACGGGCAACGATCACCTCACGATCACGATCTCTTGGGACGGCGGGGTGAGCTGGTGTCCCGCCCGGACGACGGGCAGCCTGCTCGGCGCGGATCCGAACGCGTATTCGTTCCTGGACTTCACGACGTGCACCGGTCACTCGTGGACCCCATCGGACTTCGGGACGGGCATCGCGACGAGCATCACCCACAGCCCGCAAGGCCCCCCCGAGACGATCGACCTCGATGCGAACGTCGTCCGGGTGACGTACCAGCCCCTGGTCTACGAACTCGCGCTGCAGTATGACTGGACGGGGGTCGCCTCGGGCCAGCGGTACGACCTGCGCGTCAAGGGCCACGTTTCCGATGAGAACGTCTCGGTCCAGGTCTTGACGCCGCCTTCCGTCTGGACCCCACGGCTGACCTTCACCGACACGGCGGACCAGGTCCTGACGTACAGCCTCGGTGCCTCCGAGTTCAACGCCGGGAACGTCTCGATCCGGTTCGTCGATGCGCTCGGGCCCGACCTCGCTCCCTCTGACCTCTGGATCGACTATGTGGACGTCTTGACGACGGTGCTTGCCTACCGCCTCGACGTCAGCCAGACGGTGACGGGCGTCGGCGGCGCCGACCCGACGCTGGACGTCGAGGGGAACATCAGCGCCGGCGGGGAGAACTTCGACGTCTTCGCCTGGAACTTCACCTCGAGTGCATGGGGCCTGAAGATGGCGTCCGTCTTCACGGCGGTCAACGAGATGCACCGCGCGGCCCTGCTCCCGGACGAGATTCTCAACGGGACGGTCCGCATCGACTTCCAGGACCGGGATCCCGCCAGCGCGGTGCCCGCGACACTCACCCTCGAACTCGTCCAGGTCTCGACGACGGACCCGGCCTCGGGACTGTCGAGCATCGTCCTCCTCGGCGTCGGCGTGATCGCGGGGATCGCGGCCGCCGCGTTCGTATTCTTCGTCGTCCTCCCGAGGCGGAAGACCCCGTCCGAGGACGCCGAGGCCGCTCCGGAGCCCCCGCGCAACGGCCGGCGCCCTTCCCTGGGCGGTCTGCTCGCGAAAGGCGGGGCTCCCCCGCCGGACCCCGCGATCGCGGTCGGCGACCTCCGAGCGGGGGGCGTGTACCTCGTCGACGAGCAGAAGCCCGCGGCCGCGATGCGGGCCCTCGAGCACGTGACCCGGATGGGTCGATCCGGCTTCGTCATCACGCGGCGGAACCCCGTGGACGTGGAACGCATGTTCAAGCTGCGGCACACGAAGACCGTCTGGCTGGGCGAGAACCGGGACTCGGGGAGCGGGTTGGTCCTCACGGCCTCCTTGGACGGCATGGCCACGGACCTGCGCGACTTCCTCCGGACGAACCCCGTCGGGGTCGTGCTCATCGATTGCCTGAAGGACCTGGTCGAGGGCAACGATTTCCCGTCCGTCCTGCAGTTCCTCCGAGGAGTCGTCGAGCAGGTCTCCGCGGGGCAGCAGATCCTCCTGGTCTCGATGCCGCCGGGGATCCTGCGCGGTCGGGAGCTCAAACAGCTCGCGCAGCAGCTCGAGGTCGTCCGGATCACGTGACCGGGCCAGGTTCATCCGAGCCGCCAGAGCCACGGGTGGCCCGGGTGGACGGCCTCCAGAGCGCCACGGAGCCATTGCCGCGGTTGCGCATCCAGCGCCGTACGGACCGACTCAAAATCCCGGGTATCCTTCGCGGCGGGGGCTTTCGCCTTGAACAACAGGACGATCTCCGGTGCGAGGAACGGGACGCCCGCAGAGCTCCGCATCCCGATCCAGTCCAGCGGTCGCGTGATTGCGACATTCCTTCGAAATCGCCACATCCCATGTGACGACTCGTTCAGCAGGATCTCTAGGCGGGACGGCGACCCTCCGTTCCGGGTCGCGTGGGCTTCATGGACAGGAGGATTGAGCCATTCCCCCTCGATCCACGGAGTTCGCGTCCCTTCGACGACCTTCTCGAACGCCCACGTTGGGAGGTGCGTCCGGAGTTCGGCCTGGTCTTCCCGCAGGATCGCGATGTCCACATCCTCGTGCTCCCGTGTCTCGCGCCCGAGGAAGAGGTCAATCGCCCATCCGCCCGCGACATACCAGGGACGTCGGAATTCTCGAAGGAGGGCGGTGACTTCGAGGACGGGCTCGAACGCGGCCATGGGTTTCGTGCTACTCCCGCGTCCACCGGCGCATCTTGCGGAGACACGCGCGTCGGTCGTCCGGCGTCCCTTTGAAGATCTCGAGGGTCACCGGCCCGGCGTACCCACGCGCCTTCAGCGCCTTGACGTCCCGCTCCACGTCGATTCCTCCCTGCCCGAACGGGAGGTGCTCGTCCCCCGTCTCGCCGTGGCCGCCGTGGTTGTCGTGGATGTGGGCCAGCGCCAACCGATCGCCGAGCGCCTCCAGGTACGTCCACCCGCCGTCCATCCGGCGGTCGAGGTGCGCATGCCCGATGTCCAGGCAGTACCGCAACTCGGGGACCGCGTCGAGCGCCTTGCGAAGGACGTGCGGGGGCTCGTCGACGTTTTCGAGGGTCACCGCGACGCCGCGATCCGTCGCGGCCTTCACGAGGTCCGCGAACCACGACGTCTTCGCCTCCGGCGAGGTCCTCGGCGCCGAGCGCGCCTCCATGAAGTGCGCGTTGAAGATCCGCGTGCCGATCGGCGCGAGGGCGTCGATGAAGCCGACGAACCGCGCGAGGTCGGCCTGGTGGAACCGGGAAGGCGGCAGGTGCGCCGTCTCGAGCGGGATCTTCTCTGCGAGGTCTTCCGCCTCGTCTTGCAGGGCCGCCGGCTCCCCGGAGACCCAGGTCAGGTCGAGCTCCGCATAGTCGAAGCCCGACTCCCGCAATTCCGCGATTTGCTTGGGGAACGGCTCGCGGCTGTACGTCGAACCGCCGATCCGCACGAGCCCGACGAAAGAAACGGCCGCTATAAGCCTTCCCCGACGCCCGCGATCGGTCGCTTTCGTTTGGGCGACCTACCACGAGAACCGAAGATGCTCCGTGATCCGGATCTCCCGCGACGCGGCGTCGTGCAGCCCGAGCGCGGGGATCCGTGGGACGGCATCGGCGAAGTCGTCCAGGGTCGTCTGATCCGGCGGCACGGATGCGTACCATTCCGACGTCCCCGTGTCGAGGCGGTCGATCCGCACGCCGCCTTTCCCGTGCGCGATCCGCACGATCCGGTCCGCGCCCTCGTACAGCTCCCGGCGGATCGACTTGCGGCGGTGGAGCTTCGCCAGGCCGGCGTTCGTCACCAAGCCGACGACGTCCCGCTCCGCGACCGTTCGCCGGATCGCCCGCATGGACCGCTGGAAGAGCTGGTGGGCCTCGCCCACCTCGACGTCCTCGTCGAGGAACATCTCCGGCAGGCACGCGAGGACCGCGAAGCCGGCATGGGTCTCTCCCAGCTTTCTATCCAGCATGTTCAATATTAATGTGGTCATCTGATGGCACGTGAATGCCCGGGCCACGTGCACGCGGGGCAGGACCTCGTCCCGCGTCAGCCCGACGCGTTTCCCGAGGGCCACCATCCCGTGCGGGTCCACGGAGTTCCCGCCGTCGAGGAAGACGACCTCGTGGCCTTCCATGACCGCGCGGACGCAGAGGAGGGTCGTGAGGTGGAACACGAAGTTGGAGCCGCTGTCGACCAGGGTGATCTTGCCCCGCTCGAACGGACCGAGGATCCGGTCCAGAGTGGGCACGAGGGTCGTGAGGGCCGGACGGGTCTCGAGGCGGGCCTCCGGGACGACGATGGGCTGCGCGACGAGCGCGATCGCGAATCCTCCCCGGATTCGATGGGGACGACGGTATAAAGTCGGGGGCGGAGGGGAGGGATGGGCGAAAGTACTGGGCGACGCATCCCCGCGGAGTTATTTCTATCCCGACCGCAGCCCTTGTCGCCGAGGGAGGACCGTGCGCCGACGAACGTTTGCGATCGTGCTTGGGGCGGCGATCGGCGGGGCCATCGTTTCGCTGATCCTGGCGTTGCAGCTCCTCCCCTTCGACTGGGCGATTCAGTTCGCTCCCCCCGTCGTCGCCGTGGCCCTCCTCGCCGCCCTGTTCCTCCCGAAATTCCCGCTCACGCGGAGTCCGGTGGCGGCGGAGCGCGTCTTGTCTTCGCTCGCCCACGAGCTTCGAGTCCGTCAGTACCGGGTGTCGGAGAAGCCGGGCCGGATCGAGGTTCGGATCGGTCGAATGTCCGCGGTGAAGATCTGGGCTCGAGCGGGTGCCCAGGAGACCGAGATCCGGTATCAAGCGGACTCGACGCCCGGGGGATGGGGCACGATCATGTTCCTCACGATATTCTTCGCGCCTCTCGCGCCCGCGCTCGTCGCGATGTCCATCGTTCTCTACATCTTCGTTCGTGTTTACCGATTCGCGGAAGGCCCGGTGGGGTCGCTCGTCTCTCGAGTCGGGGCCGAAGGCGTGCCACCGAAGGAGGAACTTCGCGTGGCCCTCATCGATGCCCTCGCGGAGGCACGTCGTCTTGCCGAGGAAGCGTACGAATCCGAGAAGACCTCCCACCAAGACAGCCAGGCAGTCGTGGTCTTGGGCGCCATCCTTGCGTGGGTGGGGTTCTTCGCGGGGATTGTCCTCGCGTCGCCCGGCACGAGCCCGGGGCCAACGCCGCTGCTCCTCGCGATCGGCCCTGCCGCGGCGGTCGGCTTGGTGGCCGGGATCCTCGTGTGGAGGCGCTTCGCGCCGCGGATCCGGTCGTACCTCGGCTGGGCCGAGCGCCTACGGGTCATGCTGGAGATGGAGACCTCCCGCCGAGGGCCGCAGGGATCCGAGCCGAGTACGTTCGAGACCCTGCTCGAGGCCTCCTCGGAAGTTCCGGGGTGGATCGAGGCGAGCCGTCGGGCGGGACTGAGTCGCGATCCGGGAGCCGGGTACCTGTTGATCGGGCTGGCGATCTGGGCGGTCACCCTCGTCGAGGCCGCGACCTTTCTCGCATTCGGAGCGTCGATCCTCGCGATTGTCGTCGGACTCGGTGCGGTTGCTTTGGGCATCGCCCTCTACGTGTTCTACGATCGCTGGAGGAGGTCCCGGGAGGAGGAGGCTCGACAGTCGTTGGCCGAGTTCCGAAGCCGGCTCGACGGGGCCCGCGATCGAATGGAGCGTTACCTTCGGGATTTGTGAGGCCATGGGCGCTGGTTCGCTCCCGGAACGCCCCGACCTGTACGTGGTCGCGCGAATTCTCGAGCGGCTCTGGCGGGAGGACGCGCCGATGCTCAAGACCCGCCTCCAGGTCGCGGCGAACGTGAACTACGACGTCTTCAGCCGCTACCTCTCGTGGATGCTCGACCGGGGACTCGTGGCCCTCGAGAATTCCCCGGAAGGCCACGACCGCGTGATCCTCACGCCGAAAGGCTACGAGGCGTACCGGCGCCTCGTGCAGTGGATCAATGAGGTGGTGCGCGGGCTCCCGCCCCGTGGATGACCGGGTCCCCTGGCAGAGTCACGGGGGAGGAGGCGGGGTCGCCGAGGCCGCCGCGCGCGCCCGCTTCCGCCGACGGATCGTCGACGTCTGCATGGCCGCCCCGAGGACGAACACCCCGAGCCCGGCGAGGGCCGCCGTCAGCGTGTCGACCCCGAGGAGGTAGAGGCCCAGCGCTAGGAGGAGGCCGCCGATCGCCGCCGTGACGATACCGATGATGTCGTCGATGAAGTAGTACGCGATGCCGAAGACGACGATCAGCACGAGGAGGGCGGCGATGAGCGGGGTGTCGATCTGGCCGGATGTGAAGCGGGCCTGCCCGCCAAGGAGCCCGTAGACGCCGGCGCCGGCGAGGAGTCCAACGAGGAACGCCAGAGCTACCTTCACGAGCTTCGTGAACAGGATGGAACCGATGATCGCACCCACGAGGGCGAGGATCAAGGCCGCGCCGACGCCGAACGCCGCCCCGAACAGGAATCCGACGGCGCTCCCGAGCAGCGCGCCGATCAGGGACATGACGCTCGACCAGATGCCGTGGCCCCAGAACGCGAGCGCCAGGCCGACGATCACCAGGACGATGCCGATGATCACAGCGGCCTCGCCGGAGACGAACGGAAGGCCGGGTACAGCCACGGCGAACGATTCGGCTCTCCCTATAAAAAGACAGCGCGGGTGTTCTCTCACGCCGACGTCTATCCGCGGCCGAAGACGTCGTCCGCGCGCCTGGCGATTTCCCGGATCCGGCCTTCGTCGACGGCCTTGGGACCGATGATGTGTTCCCGCACGTTCTCGTTGTCGTAGTCGAGGACGTCGATGACCGTCGGGATGCGGATCGCGTCGCCGATCACCGCGACGGTCCGGAGCGGCAACTTCGCGATGATGTTCTCCCACATCTTCTTGTCCGGGACGCCGGCGAGGGCCGCCTCGACGTCGGAGGGTTCCTTCAGCGACATGACGAGCCGGTTCGCGAGTTGGCTCCGCACTTCGTCCGAGATGCGGGACGGCCGCTGGTCCACGAGCGCGAGGATCAGATTGAACTTCCGCGTCTCGCGCGCAAGGCGGCTGAACGTGTGCGCGTACGGAGCGATCTCCGGGCTCAGGAACTTGTGCGCCTCCTCGAGGAAGAGGACGAGCCGCGGGAATTCCTCGTTCCGCTCGGTGTACAACTCGAAGAGGCGGCGGGAGAGGATGTTCGCGACGAAGAGGTACACCATCTGGTCGGTTCCGTAGTCCCCGAAGTCCAGGACGACGCTCTTCCCTTCCCGGATCGCGGCGAGGATGTGGTGGAACGCGTCCTTCCCTTCCTTCGTCTCTTTGAGGAAGGGGAGTCGGTCCAATCGGCCGATCCGGCGTTTAAGGCCCTGCAGGGACATCTCGTGGGCCCGCTCCGACCCGAGGACCTCCATCGAGGCCTCCTTGATCGTCGAGATCAGGTCCCGCCCCGCACGGCCCTTTGCGATCTCGTACAGGGTGTCGACCATCGGCGACGTCAGGTCCTGCAGGGCGACGATCAGGTCCTCCGGCGTGATCTCCCGCGGGTCGAGGACGAATGGCCTCGCCTCCTTGTTCTTCGGATCGAGGGAGAGGATCTCGACCTTTCCCGGGAAGAAGAACCTCAGCCCTTCCGTGTTGTCCGTCGCGCTGAAGACGCCGTATTCCCCGTGCATATCGAAGATCAGCACGGAACCGACGTCCCGTGACAGGATCCCCGCGCACACGAGCTTGTTCAGGATCGACTTGCCCGTCCCGGTCCGGCCGAAGATGGCGAAGGGTTTCTCGACGAGCTTCTTCATGTCCAGCTGCACAAAGAAGGGCTCCACGCCCGTGATCGTCCCGAGGGTCGCGGAGGTCTCCGTGACCTCGTAGATTCGCTCGACGTCCTCCCGGACGGCGTGGCGGCACGCGGAGAAATATGGCGGGATCGTCTGCGGCTCGCTGAGCTTCTTCGTCTCGCGGTCGACGAGCTGGATCATCCGGAGCTTCGCCTTGCTGTAGAAGATCGGCCCGCCATACCCTTCATGGGTCTCCGGTCGCGGCACGATCACGTCGCTGATCGTGGAGCCGGCGAGTTGGTCCGCGATGTCGCTCGGTTCGTTCAGGACGTCCTCGACGAGGCAGAAGAAGTCGTACCGAGCGCCCTCGACGATTACGGGGTACGCGATCCGGAGTTCCTCCGGATTATGCAGTTGGAGCTTCGCGACGAGGCCGTCAATCACGGACGCGGCGACGATCTCGCCGATCTTCATCGGAGGTCCCTCGCGACCTTGTCCAGGTATTCGTGGAACGCGCTTCGCTTGCGGCCCTCGACCTGCGTGAGCCCATCGAGGATCGTGCGCACGTCCAGGCCCATCCGGAGGGCCATCTTGATCACGGCCTCCTGGTAGACCGGCTTGAGCTGTCGCACCGTCACCGCCATGCGGTGCGCCTCGATGAGGGGCCACGGATAGCCAACGGAGACCAAGCTCTTCGCATACGCGGCGAGTTGGCCGAGCGCCTCCTCGGGTCGGTCGCGGAACGTGCCGAGGTCCACCCGGAACCACTTCCGGGCCCTCGGATGCAGCCGGGCGTAATAGATGTCCCCGTAGAGGAGGCCCTCCTTCAGCGCTTCCGCGGCCTTCGGGGCGCGGGCGTACGCGATCGCGTCGGGCGGCAAGCGGTCTTGGCAACGGGCCATGAGCTCCTCGTCCGTCAGCGTGTGGCCGAACGAATGCAACTGGCTGTCCTTCGAGATTCCGACGAGGACGTGTCCACGTTTCTCGCAGACCTGGACGAGCCGCTCCATGACGGAGAATTGCTTCGGGAACTCGGACAGGGTGCCGTCCACGGCGACGACGCACCCTTCGAGGTCGTCCGCGAAGTTGATTGCCGTCTGCCCTTCGATCAGCCTGCGGTACTCGTTCACCATGTCCCGCGGTTGCTCCTCCCTCCGCTCCTTCGTGAACTCGAAGAGGGAGCGATGCAGCTCGTCCTGTGTCGCGACGAACTCCGCGAACGTCGAGACGCCGACCATGCGCTGCACGAGACGCCAGTCCTTCCGCCGGAACGCATGCCCGTCGAACGCGTACCGGAGCAAGCCGACCGAGATGAGCGCGAGCCACCAACTTGAAAGGTTCAACAAGAAGGAGTACGAGCCATCGACCGCGATCATGTCCTTCGCGGGTTCGGCGCAGCGAAAGGTTCGGAAGTCCGGCACTTCCTCCGGCGGCAGCGGCACGTCCCGGTGGTGCTTCACGAGGAGCTCGAGCTCCCGGCGCATGTCGTCCACATAACTCATGCGAGGACTTCCGCCCGCGACTCCTGGTTCGGGGTCATCGTGACGCGGATCCGGCCGGGGAACCGGTCCGCGACCTCCGCGAGGTGCGTGATGAGGATGACCTTCTCAAAGACCTCCCCCATCCGCAGGAGCTTCTGGACGAACAGTTCCCGCGAGACCTCCGTGTCCAGGGATCCGAGGTCCCCTTCGTCGATGAACAGCGTCTTCATCCGACCGAACGTACGGCCGATCTGCGGCATCGAGGCGAGCTCCCGCGCGATTGCGAAGCGCAATGCTGCGTTGATCTGCGTCTTCTCGCCGCCGCTGAACTCAGCCACGTCGTGCCACTGCCCGTCGACACCCTGGACCAAGATGCGGATGCCGTGGCCGCGGCCCTCTTCGTACGTCTCGAGGCGGATGCGGCCGAACCGGCGGTCCGTGAGTTCGGAGAGGTTCTTTGAGGCCTCGATCTCCAGTTCCGGCAGAAGTTGGTCGACCGCGTACATCACGACGCCGCGTTTGTGGAAGACCCGGTTCACCAGGACGTCGTAGATCTCGAGTTCGCCGCGAAGCGATTCTCGCTGTCGCTGCGATTCCTTCAACTTCTTCGCGTCCGTCTCGAGGGCGACAATCTGTTCCTTCAAGGCGGTCGCCTGTCCCTCGAGCAGATGCCATGCCTTCCGTTCCGCGTCGAGTTCTCTCTGGAGAGCCTCGAGCTTTGCCTTCGTGGCGGCGAACGTCTCTTCCGACGGCCGCAGGTCGGCGAGTTGTGTTTCGAGGTTCGCCCGTTCCGTTTCGAGCGCCTTCCGCTGCACCTCGAGGTCCGTGAGCCGCGCGCCCACGTCGCCCACTTGCCGCAGGAGGATGGCGAGTTCATCGAGCCGCTTCCGCCATGCCGCCTTTTCCAGGACGGAGTGACTGACCAATTCGAGCCGCTTCTCGTCCCGCTCCGTGAACGGGACCGCGTCGAGCTGCCGCAACGCCTCGATCTTCGCATCATCGAGCGGATGGATGAGCCGATGGCTGTCGTCCGCCTCGTGCCGCAGGTCGTCCTTCAACTGCTCGAGCTGTCGCTTGTATTCCGTCAAGACGAATGAATCCTGGTCGATTGAAGCGACCTTCTCGTGCACTCGGGCGAGGGCCTTCTCCGCGCGGGCTTGCTCCTCGCTGAGCTCTCGCACCAGGTCGACGCGGTCCTCGAGCCATGCCAGCTCGCGGGCGATTCGCGTCACCCGTTCTTCCAGTCGTCCCTCGTCCCGGAGGGAGCTGAACGCGGTCTCCCGGTCGACGTCGGTCCGAAGGGAGGCGATCTTCCGATGCAGCTCGTCGATGCGGTTCTTGATCTCGTCCCGACGTTTCTCGTGCTCTCTCTTGGCGAGGTCGAATTCCCGCTCCGATGCGCGCGCCGCGGCCTCGCGTTGCGTGTGCGTCGCCTTCGTCTCTTTCAAGCGATCGAGTTCTTCGCGCAACCGCTCGAGGTCTTCGGTTTCCTTCTCCAAGAGAGCCCGCTCGGGCTCGAGCTTCGCGGCAATCTGTCCCTGGTCTCGGACTTCCGCCACGCGGGTTTCAAGGGATTTGAGACGCATCGCGCGGTCCTCGAGGGCCGCGGACGACCGAACCCACCGCTCGTGCTTCGCCTCGAGTGTCTTCATCTCCTTCGAACCGAGTTCGAAGTCCGTCTGGAGTTTCGCTACGCGCGCTCCGCGCTCTTTTCGTTCTTGGTCCAGGCCTCCCAGCTGTTCCTGCAGTCCGGGGAGGCGGGCGAGTGCCTCTTCGCGGGCGGCGATCTCCGCCTCCTTCGCCTGGATGTCGCCCCTCACGGACGCGAATCGGTCCTTCGCTCGCTCGAGGGCCTGCTCGAAGATCTCCAGGCGGAAGAGTTTCTGGAATACCGCGAGGCGCTCCGATCCGCTCGCGGCCCCGAGTTCCTTCATCTCCTCCTGCCGCACGAACGTCGAGTTCCGGAAGCCATCGTAGTCGAGGCCGACCACGTCGCGGATCGTCCGCTCCTTATCGGGGATCGTGCCCTGGACGGCCTCCCCGTCCCGCGTGACCTCGAGGTGCGACTCCTTCTTCGTCGTGAAGCCGCGGGTGACCTCCCACCGTTCGTCCCCTTGGCGGAACGCCACGCGGACGTACCCGTTCGGGCGACAGATGTCCGCGAGCCTGACGCTCTGGATGTCGGTCCGCGCCGTCTTCCCGTACAGGGCGAACGTGATCGCATCGAGGATCGACGACTTCCCCGCGCCGGTCCGGCCGGTGATGACCGTGTATTTCTCCGGAAACCGGAGCGGTGGGACCGTCTTCTCCAGGTATCGCATGAAGCCCCGCATCTCGATTTCCTCGAGGATGAATCCTTCGGGTCCCGCGGGCGGCTCGAGGTTCGGGACCGCGGCCGTCTCGACGTCCGCGTCGGCTCTCAGGTCAGCGCCTCCTTCAAGACTCGGCGGGCCTCCACTTTAATCGCCTCTCGCTTCGGGTGGTCTGCGAGGACTTTGTCCACATAATCGGACAGCAGGCGGCCGGGGTCCAACGTGAATTCTTCCGTGACCACTCGGGGTCGGCTCGACGAGACGAACTTGACCTCGTAGTGGAACGCATCGCGGAGGCGGTCGGCGACGCGCTTCTCATCCAGCCGGTTGCGAAGCTCATCCGGCAGCGTGATCTCGATTCGGACGAGGTGGCCGGCAACCTCCGGCGGGAGGGCCTCAAGGACCTTCTCCGTCACATCGTCCCCCATGCCGACGACGGCCTCGACCTTGTCCATCGGTCGCGCAGGGAGTTCGACGAAGGACCAGCTACCGTCCGGCCGGACAGCGAGGAATCCCTTCGGATCGAGCCGCTCTCCCCAGTCGATTCGTTCCGGCGCGCCGGCGTACACGATTTTCCGGTCGACCGTCTGGTGCATGTGGATGTGGCCGAACACGACGAGGTCGACCGCGTCCGGCACCATCTCCGGCGTGAAGGTGAAGTCGTTCGGAACGACTTCGGACGGCGCGGTGCTCGCGTACCGGACGCCCTGGAATTCGAAGTGGCCGAACAGGATCCGCAGGTCCACGCCGCTCAGGTCCGTCGCGCGATTGTGAATCCACTCTTTCCAGGTCTGCCGGGCCGCTTCGTAGGCCAACTCGCGGGGGACCTCTTTCCCCAAGGTCTCCCGCACCTGCTCAACGACTTGCTCCGGATGCATGTAGGGAATCAAGATGAAACCCAGACGGCGGCCTTCGATCTCCCGGATCTCCACCTTGGGGCTGCGGAACACCTTGACGTGGGCGTACCCGCGGTAGTCGTCCAACGACGTGGACCGCGCGGTCCTCCGGGGCTCGTCGTGGTTCCCGGCCAGGATCCACACCTCGATCCCCGCGGCGCCCAGGGGCTCGATCACATCCTTTCGGACCATCTCCCGGAAGACCGGCGCAACGTGCGCCCGGTCGAAAAGGTCCCCGAGGATGCAGAACAGGGCCGCCTGGTGGTCGATCGCCCACCGAGCCGCCTTGGCGAAGTTCCCGTGGAGGTCGAGCGCCCGCTCCGAGATGCCCGTCTCCGGATCGATCCGGAAATCGAAATTCAGGCCTTCGTGGACGTCGCCCACGCAGACAATCTCGTGCATCCGCGCGTGCAAGGGGGCCGCCCTACTTATAATCTCGACGAGATGGTTGGCGAAACTATCCGACGAACCGCCGCGGCGACGTTCAAGTTCCCCAGGCGGATATTCCCGACAGTGCTGACCCTCGTCCTGGCGGACAGCGAGCTGGAGCTCGTGCCCGCGTCACTCGCCGGCCATCCCGCCATTCGGACGTCCGCGAGGAAGCGCGGCCGTTCGCCGACCTCGATCCTGCTCGACAGCAGCCTTCACCATCCCGCGCTGAAGGGCGTCCCCGAGGGGGAACGGCGCGGCCGCCCAGACCTCGTCCATGGGTTCGTCCTTCTCTGCCTCGATTCGATCGTGAACCAGGAGGGTCGCCTGACGACGATCGTGCACACGCGCCACGACGATGTCCTGCGCTTCGCTCCCCAGACCCGGATCCCGCGGAACTACACGCGGTTCGTCGGCCTGATTGAGGAGCTGTTCGCGAAGGGCCGCGTGCCCGACGACGACCCGCTCATCACGCTCGAACGCGGCGTCGACCTGAAGGCGGTGCTCGCCTCCTGCGAAGGTCGTTCGTGGGCCTTCGCCGAGGACAGGGACCCGACCGACCTGAGGATCGCGATCCCCCGCCTCAAAGGCGAACTGACCGCCGTCATCGGGGGCTTCCCGCACGGCACCTTCCGGAGTCCGGTCGCGGAGCTCTGCGACCGCGTCGTGTCGCTTCACGCGACGCCGCTGAAGGCGTGGACCGTTGCGGCGGAGGTCCTCGTCGCATATCGCCTCTTCTCGAAGCCGCCGACGCCGACCAAAGGCTAGGGCAATCGGGCGCCGCGCCGGGCCGGGAACGGCGCATCCGCGCGGATCGGCGCTCGCTCCTCGAAGCGGGACGCGCGCAGCGGGACGAGCCCCTCCGGTCGGCGGCCGGTCGCGACGTACTCCCCGAGGAGCCGACCCAGCGCGGGCGAGAGCTTGAAGCCGTGGCCGCTCAACCCGGCCGCCACGTAGAGGCCCGGCGAACCCACGGCGTCGACGATCGGGTAGGCATCCGGCGTGACGTCGTAGACGCCCGACCAACCGCCGCGCGGTTGGGATCGCGCCATCGACGGGAACCGCTTCGCGAGGCGGGACCGCACGTCGCGGATCGTCGCGGCGGGCACGGAGTCGTCCGCGAGTTCGTGCCGCGGGATCGTCTTGCGGGGATTCGTGTCCATGTAGCCGGCGAGCGTGTCCTTGTCGCCGTCCGGGCGCGAGTACGTGTTCCCGTAGAAGTCGAAGTGGATTTTCGGCGGCGGTCCGAACCCGATCGGTCGACGGAGGACCGCGACATCCCCGCGCACGAAACGGATGGGCAAGCGGACTCCGAGCGGGCGCGCGAGGGACGCCGTCCAGTTGCCCGCGGCGAGCACGACGCGCTCCGTTTCAATCAGGCCGCCTCCGGAGATTCGGACGCCGGTGACGTTCTTGTCCTTGGTCACGATGGACCGGACCGCGCGTCCCTCGTGGACGGTCGCCCCACGACGCTCTGCGGCGCGCGCCATCCCGGTCGCCGTCGCGATCGGATCCGCGTAGCCTGCGTCCGGGTCGTAGACGAGAGCCGCGTAATCGGATGCATCGAGCGACGGCTCGACCGACTTCGCTTCCTCGGGCGTCAACCGGGCCGCCCGGACGCCCTCTTGCTGGAGCAGGCCGAGCAACGCGTCGAACGCCGGCAGATCCCTCGGCCGCGCCCCGGAGAGGAAGCCGGTGGTCCGGAAGTCGCACGAGAAACCCGTCTCGGCGGCGAATCGTTGGAAGAACTCGAGGCTCTCCCGGGCGAGTCGGATCCCGAGGCGCGCCTCGTAATGTTGCCGGACGAGGGCGCCGCTGTGCCCCGTCGCGCCGGAGGCGACGTGTCCCTTCTCCACGAGGACGACGCCGAGGCCTCGCCCGGCCAGGTGGAACGCGGTGCTCGCCCCGATGCACCCCCCGCCCACGACGACCACGTCGGTCCGTTTCGGCGCTCCGGAGGCCGCCATCGGTCCGACATCGAATCGCGCCTTATCGGGATTTCTATCGATTTACATTTGCACTTCAGAATATATATGGACGCTCGATTCGACAAATCCTTATCTCGGATGACCCCCGATGAGGCCGGCGTGCCGGACGCGTGGCAGATCGGCCTCGGCGAAGAGCGTGCCCGCGTCGCGATCGTGGGTTGCGGCGGGGCCGGCTGCAACACGCTGCGCCACGTCTTCGCGCCGCCGAATGCGGTCCGGATCGCAATGAACGACGCGCCGCATCCATCGATGGCGGAAGCGGCCGCCCGGATCCTGATTCCGGCGACGTCCCTCGAGGGATACGCGGCCATGGATGCGAAGGCCGTGCCCCAGATGGAAACGGACGAGGAGAAGGCGATCGCATCCGCCTTGTTGGATCGGGATTTCGCTTTGGTCATCGGAGGCCTGGGCGGACAGCTCGGCGGCTGGGGGATGAGCCTCGTCGGACGGGTCGCCCGGATCCTCGGCGATGCGAGCGTAGCGTTCGCCACCGTCCCGTTCACGATCGAGGGCCCCATTCGGCGGCAGCTGGCGGAGGCCCAACTCCGCCTCTTGCAGGCCCGCGCGGACGGCGTTGTGACGTTCAGCAACGACGGCCTCCTCCGGATCGCCCGCGACCTGCCGCTCGGAAAGGCCTTCGCCGCGCTCGGAGGGATCATGGCGAAACCCGCGGCGAGCCTCTCCCAGGTCCTCGCCCGGTCCGACGTCGCTCCGCTGCGCCGGATGCTCGCGGGGGTCCGCGACTGGCGGTTCGGGATGGGCACCGGGCGGGACCTCCATCGGTGTTTCCTTGCCGTCGAAGAGGCGTACGCCTCGCCGTGGTTCACGTCCCTGCCGGAGGAGATCAGCCACGCGATCGTTTTCGTGTCGGCGCCGGAGCCGGGTCGCGAGGTGCCGGAGGTCTTGCGGCAAATCCGCCTGCGGTCGCCGAACGCCGTCCTCGCCTGGGCTGATGTGTCGTCGCCGAGCGCCGACGAGCGGGCGTCCGTACAGATCTTGGCGGGCACGTAGTCGGCGTCTACGCGCTCTCAGAGGGCGGGCCCCGCACCCGGTCCGAGGAGGTGTTCGCGCGCGAGCCCGAGAGGCGGCGCGCCGTACGCCAGCAGGGAATCGTGGAACTCGCGCAGCGTGGCCCCCTTGTGCCTCGCGAACCAGTCCGCCCGCAGCTTCTTGATCATCAGCTTCCCCAGCGTGTAGTTCAGGTACCCGGGATCCCAAGTCCCGCGCTTCGCCTCCCGCTCCGCCGGCAGCCGATCGAGGTACGCGTTCTCCATGAAGAACCGGGTCGCGTCTTCCCACGACCATCCGCCCGTGTGCATCATGATCGAGGAGATGTAGCGGCACTCCCGCAGGAGCGCATCTTGGACTTGCGCGAGCCTCAGTCGAAGGTCGCCAAACCCTTGGTCGGGCATCATCTCCTCGCAGTAGTGCGCCCAGCCCTCGGTGAATGCGTATGAATAGTACGAGCGCAGCACCGCCGATTTCACGCGTCGTCGATGGAGGAAGTGAACGTAATGGCCCGGATAGCACTCGTGCACCGAAATGTTCCGCAAGCTCGTGTAGTTCAGGTGACGCAGCCACTCCTCCCTCTTCTCCGGAGACCAGTCGTCTTCGACGGGAGTGACATAGTAGAAGGCCTCTCTGGCGACCTTCTCGAAACTCCCCGGCGAGTTCATCGCGGCCGTTGCAAAGCGGTAGAAGCGGGGTGTCTCGATCGCCTGCGCCCGCTCCTCCGACGGGACGGCGATGATGTCGCGGTCCACCACGTACTGTCGGATTTCCTCCAGCATCCGGCGCGTGTCCTCGATCAGCGAGTCCGCAGTCGGATGGTCCCGCTCGATTCCCTCGAGGACTTCCGGGGGCGTCTTCGACGCGTCAATTCGCTTCGCGACCTCCTGGAGTCGGATACGGTTCTCTTTCAGGTCTGCGCGGCCCACCTCGAGCAAGCGCACAATCGGGATCTTCGCGAGGTGTTCCGCATAGATCATCCGCGAATACTTCGTCCGGCCGAGGGCAAAGTCCGCCTTGATGCGGGGCTTGAACTCTCCGTCGAGGATCTTCACGAACCGGTCGAGTTCCGACTTCGCCACATCGTTCGTCCGCTCGACGAGACGCTGCACATCGGGGGATGCATTCCCGAGGTGTTCGGGCAGCTCCCTCGAGTACGAATCGAGGATTCCCCGTGCGGCCATCTCGCCCACCTCGTAGAACGTGTCGGCGAGGCGGCGATCCAGGGTCGTTCGGAGATCCTTCAGAAACCGTGGGACATCCGCTTGCAGCTTTGCGACCGCCCGCATGCGTCGGTCGAACGGCGCGTAGTTCCGCAACAGGTAATTCACGATATTCATCCGATACAGGGAGTGGGTCGGGAGGGTCCACGGCCGTCGACGATCCTCGATGTCTGAAAGCTCGGTCAGGAGCATCCCTCGCAGGACGCCGAGCTCGAGCTTCGCGTTCGGGGAAAGGCCGTCCCGCCCGGCGAACCGATCGAGGGCTTTGAGGTGCTTCCGTATCGTCTGCGTAAAACGCCGCGCGGACGGAGTCGTGTAGACGGGCAACCGGCCATCGTACGCGTGCAGCCCGGACGAGGCCGCGAGCGTCGGGTGGAACGCTCGATAGTCGCTCAAGATTTGTCGGGCGAGCATCGGGAACGAAGGGGCCGTTTTCGTATTCGCCATCCTCTCCCCCGGCCATGGAAGGACTTCATGCGGAAAAGGGCTTCGGGCCATCGGAGCGCATGCCGGCTCCCTTTCTCCTCGGCTACCGGGTCCCCGCGGCGAAAAACCCGCGGCTGCCCTGTCTGATCGAGACGTCGCGGAATCCGTGCACCTCGAGTTTCTGTGCGAGCTCGTCCGGGTTGGAGAACGAGAGGTGCTCCCCCCGCCGGGCCGCGAACCAGTGGAACAGAGTAGAGGGCGCTCTGGAAGGCGGGAGCTCCATGAGTACGAACCGGCCGCCGGCCCGAAGGACGCGGTGAACTTCGGTGAGGACCCGGTCGGGATCCTCCATGTGATGGAACGAGACGACCGCGGTGACGCGATCGAACGATCCATCGGGGTACGGAATCGCGTGTGCCCGGCCTTCGAGGAAGTGGATGCCGGGCCTTCGTCGACGGCCGTACGCCACCTTCTTCGCGCTCGGCTCGAGGATTACGATCTCCGCGCAACCGCGTGCGAAGCGCTCCGTTGCGGCGCCTGCGCCGCCGCCGAGATCAAGGAGGCGGATTCCAGGCCCAGGAGCAACGATTCCCCGGAGAGCCGCAAGGTCTGCCCGTCGTCTTCGAACGCTCCACCACTCGACGGTCCGGATGCCCAGGGCCATCGTCACCCGCTCGGAATCCGACGCCTAGAGGCCTTGCTCCTCGAGGCAGCAGTTGGTGACGGCGAGTCCCTTCGACGTCTTCCGGACCGTGATTGCGTTCGCCGTGCGGTTCGTGACGTCGATCCCCGCAATCGTCACGGTCTGCTTCGCCGGAACCCGTACTTCGGACACACGACCTGTCGCCATCGGTTCCGGGACGCACGAGCCCGGTCAAAAGAGCTTGGGTCCGGCGAGCCGCTCCGCTATCCCGAAAATCAGTACGGCTTGGCGCCGGGTTCAATGCGTGTGGGCGTGGGCGTGCTGGTGGGCGTCGGCCTCGTCGGGCGCCGCTTCGCCTTTCGGGTTGAAGCTCTGGCCGCAGCCGCACGTGGACCAGTTGTTCGGGTTGCTCACGACGAACCCGCTTCCCGCGACGCTCTCCGTGTAGTCGACGCTCGAGCCGTCGAGGTACTGCACGCTGTTCGGGTCGACGACGACCTTGATCCCGTTTGCGTCGAGGACCTCGTCGCCTTCATGGAGCTTGTTGTCGAGCGCCATCCCGTATCGGAAGCCGGAACACCCGCCACCGGCCACGTACATCCGAAGGTACGTGGTGTCGGAGGTCCCGTGCTGGCCGATCAGGTCGCGGAGCTTGTGCACGGCGTTGTCGGATAGGGTGACGTTGAACATGTTCGGCCCTGTCGCCCGTACGAGTATGGGCGCGTTATATAATCCTTTGTCCCCCAATTCGATCCGGGCGGAACGACCCCCTCGCCCTAGTCGAGGATTCTCCCCATGTACCGGCGCTCGGCGCGGAAGCCGAGGCTCTCGTAGACGTGCCGCGCCCGGGCGTTCGTCTCGGCGACCTCGAGCTTGATCTTCCGATGACCGCGCTTCCGTGCCCACTCGCCGGCCCATTCGACCAGCGATTTCCCGACCCCCTTGCCGCGATGTTCCGGGACGACCCAGATGTCGTAGATGAACGCGTGCGTCTCCGGCGTCAGGAAGCCGCTTTCGCCGAGGACTAGGTATCCGAGGAACTCTCCGGACGGCCCTTCCGCCATGTACTTCTCGGTCCGGTTTCCTTCGAAGTACGGCTCGATCTTCTTGCGGAAATGGGCCTCCCACCGTCGGCGATCGAGGCGCTTCCGCTCGTCCTCCGGGATGTCGTCCCAGGCCGTCTGCAGCGTCGCGCCCCAGAGGATTGGGTACTCCGACGCCCGGGCTCGTCGCATGCGAAGCTCCACGGTCGCACCGGTCCGCTCAACCGTCTCGCCGGCGATTAAGGTGTCGGCATGCGAGCGGCGTTTTCGCCCGCCTTCGACAATGGTTGCCGGGCGTTGTCATTCGCCCGCCAGACTTTATATGACCCTCCTTCCTTTTTGCGCGCGTGCTCCCCTCGCGCTGCGTTCGATGCGGCGCCTCGAGTCGTGACTTCGTGTGCGGCGCGTGCACCGACTACCTCGTCGCCTATTGTCCTTTGTGGCTGAACCCCGCTCTCCTCCCCGGCCCATCGCTGATCGATCTCGTGGACCCCCGGGAGGTCGCGCTCGTCGCGGCGGATATGGACCAGGTCGAGTGGCACACGCCGCGATCCGAGACGGCCTCCGCCGATGCGGTCCGTCTGGTTCACCTCCTTCGGCTCGATGCCGACGCACATCCCGTGCTCAGCGTCGGCGATGCGGAGGTCCTCCATGCCTTCCTCCAAGCCGGGCGGCGGGAGCCGCCGACGAGTCGGGGGGAGCGTGCGGCCCTCGCGGCGGTTTGCCGTTACCTCTCCTCGTCCGGATGGATGCCCTCGCACCTCGCCTCCGAGTATCGGCTCCGCGCGGATGTGCTCGAACGCGCCGAGGCGTACGACGAAGACGAGGGGGAACGTCCGATGAGCACCGAGCCCACCGGGCCCGTAGAGGCGAGAGTCGTCGAGGCCGCGGTAGAGCTTTCACCGCCGCCACCGATCCTTGAGGTCGAGGAGGAAGAGTTCGCGCCCTTGGCGCCGGCGCCCGAAGCCGCGACGCCAGACATCGAGCCCGAGCCTCCGGAAGACGATACGTCGCCCACTCCACAACCTCCGCCGCCGAATCCGGTTCCGCGTCCGGAACCCCCCTTGCCGCTTCCGGAGCCTCCCGGCCCCGGGCCGGAACCCGAACCGGAGCCGGAGCCCGAGGAAGCCGCAGCCGAGGGCGAAGCGCTCGCCGAGATCGAAGCGATGAAGGGCGTCCTCGAGAAGGAACGCGCGGACGTCGAATCATGGGCACGTTCCCGGTCCGAGGAGCTCCTGGCGAAGGAAGAGTTCCTGGTGGGCCGCGAAAAGGAGCTGGCCTCGAAGGAGCATCAGGTCGAGGCGGAGGCTCGTGTGGCGACGGAGCGACTCGTCGCGCTCGAGAAGGACGTGGCGCGTCGCGAGGTCCTCCGATTCCTCGGGACGGTCCCCGGCATGTCCGAGTCCGCGGCGGACGTCATCGCGACCGCGTTTCCCGACATGGACGCGTTGCGCGGCGCCGATGGGATGGCGCTGACGCAATGCAAAGGGGTCTCCGCCGGACTCGCCCGGGCGATCCGCTACGAATTGGTCCCCGGGGAGGTCGAGGAGGAGCAGCGAGCGTCGCGGCTGCGCGAGGAGGCTCACGCCTTCCAGGAGGAAGGCGACTACGCCGCCGCCCTCACCTGCTACGACCGGCTCTCCCGAGCGCACCCCCAAGACATCGCCGTGTGGTTCGACCGCGCGCAGCTGCTCGTCCTCTTGAATCGGCCTGCGGAAGCCTTGCAGTGTTACGCGCGCGTCATCAATCTCGACCGGAAGAACCGGCAGGCCTGGCTCGAGCGCGCAAACCTCCTGTTCGGAAGCGGCCGTCTCGCCGACGCCGTGGACGCCCTCCGCGAGGCGCTCAAGATCGATCCCTCGAAGGGAGCGGACATCGCCCTCCGGGCGGAGCAGCTGCGGCGGGATGGCCATCCGAACGAAGCCGTCCTCCTGTTTCAGGCGGTCCTCGACGCGGATCCGGGTGAGGCGCGCGCGGCGCTCGGCCTCGGCGATTCCCTCCTGGATCTCGGTGACACGGAGGCCGCGGAGGCGCTCTTCACGCGAGCCCTCGGCAAGAATCCGCAGAACGCGCCCATCGTCTTCCGCAAGGGCGAGCTCTTGGAACGCAAGGGCCGATGGGGCGCCGCGATCCAGTACTACAATCGCGCGATCGCCCTCCGCTGGAACCTCGCCGGTCCCTGGTTCGCGAAGGGCCGGATCTTGCTCGACCACGACCGCGCGAAGGAGGCGCTCGAGTGCTTCGACAAGGTCGTCTCGTTCGAGCCGGACCACGTGGGCGCGTGGGCGGGCAAAGCCCGGGCCCTTGCGGCCCTCGGGGATCGGGAGGCCGCGACGGCGGCGCTCGACCGAGCTTCCACAATCGGTCCGGAGGATCCGGCGGTGCGTGCCGCTCGGGAGGCGATTGGGGTGTCCGCCCTTCCCGAGGCGAAACCCGCGGCCGCGATGATGGACCTGCCGTCCCTCGCGAAGGCCTTCGAGGAAATCGAGGACGAGCCGGAACCCGAGCCTCCCAGGGCGTCCGTTCCCGCGGACTTCCAAGCGTTTGTCGAGTCGATCGAACCGGAGACGGAGGAGACGCAGGTGCTCTTGCAGCTCGCGGAGCTCGCGCTCGAAGGCGGGGATTCACAGATGGCGTTGCTGCGATACGAGCAAGCGATTGCGCAGGAGGCCCGCAACGCCGATGCGTGGACGGGCAAAGGGATTGCCCTCCAACAACTCGAGCGGTATCGGGAAGCCCTCGAGGCGTACGACCGCGCCCTCGCCGTCAAGCCCGATCATGAACTCGCTCTCAAGTGGCGGACGACATGCCTCCGTCACGTGGAGCGGGAGGCGGACGGGTGACGGTCCCGCCCGCCGTCGAGGAGCGCTTCCTCCCCAGCGTCGACTCGTTGGAGGCGGCGATGCGAGCGGCACGCCGGGCGGCGGACCAGGGCGACGTCGACGACGCCTTGCGTCAGCTTGGGATCGCCCTCCGCCTGAAACCGGAGTACGATGCGGCCTGGCTTCTGCGCGGGCACGTCCTCCGCCGGGCGAACGACCTGGAGGGCGCGCTCGAATCGTTCGCCCAGGCGCTGAAGATCAACGGAGAATCCGAGGAATCCTGGATGGGCCTCGCCTCGGCGCTCCACGGACTCGGGCGTCTCCCGGAGGAGGTCGAAGCGTACGATCGGATCGTCACGATCCACCCCCGCTCGACCGAGGCGTGGATCGACAAGGGCGCCGTGCTCCATGAACTCGGAGACTACGCGGGCGCCATCGCTTGCTACGACAAGGTCCTCGCCTGGCGTCCGGAGCATGTGGCCGCATGGAACAACAAGGGTGCGGCGATGCTCCGCCTCGGCGACGAAGCCGCGGCCACGCGATGCATCGACGAGGCGCTCCAACTGGATCCCGATTTCTTCGACGCGGTCGCGAACCGCGTCCTCCTGTGCCAGAGACAGGGCCGGCACGGCGAGACGGTCCTCTGGGTCGACCGCGCGCTGCGGATCCGCGACGCCCCGTGGCTGTGGTACGTCAAAGGGCTCGCGCACCTGGGTCTCTCGGAATCGACCTTGGCGATGAAGGCGTTCGAGCGGACGCTCGCCTCGGATCCTTCCCTCAAGGAGGCACGCGCGGGACTTCGGAAGGCGAAGGCGCTTCGGGAGAAGGTGGACTTCTACCGCGGCGCCTACGAGTGCTTCGGGACGCACCTCCCCGGGGATCCCGGATGTGCGGAATGCGAGATCTCCACCCGGTGCCGAGAGGTGACGCCGTGAGCCTGCCCTCCCTCGCGGAGGTGGAGCACGCCGACTGGCCCTCGCTCCAGCGGATGTGCGGAACCCTCGGACTGAATCCGAAAGGTCGCAGCGCCGTCGTTCGGATGCGGGTCCTCAATCACATCCGTCGCAGGAGCCGTCCGGAAGGCTGGCGCGCAGGACCCGCGCAACTCGCCCCGCTGCTCACCCGACTCGGATTCCCCGATCTCGCGGCGCGGTTGTGGGAGTCCACCATCCAACTGGACGCGCCCGCTCCGTGGGTCGGGCTGGGCGAGGCGGACCTCGCGCGGGGGCGGTTCACGGAAGCCTCCAAGGCGTTCGGACGAGCCGCTCAAATGGGCGATCCGTCCGCGGACCTGCATCGGGCCGAAGCGCTCGCCGTCAACGGCGACTTCGAAGGCGCGGCGCGCCTGTGCGACGCGTACCTGGCCTCCCGACCGGCGGACGTGCGTGCGCTCGCGACGAAGGCCGGATTCCTGGCTCGCGCCGGTTTTGTGGACGAGGCGACCCGCGTGCTCCTCACGGCGATGGAAGCTCACCCGGAGATCCCGAGCCTCGCCCGCGCGTGGGGGATCGCGCTCCTCCGGGCCGGCCATCCGGGGGACGCAGCGAGCGCGTTCCAAGAAGCCGTTCGGCGAGATGCGCGGGACGCGAGCGCATGGATCAATCGAGGCGCTGCGTTGCTCTTGGCGGGTCGAACACGCGAAGCCATCGGCGGGCTCCGGGAATTCCTCGAACTCGATCCCAGGCGGGCGGAAGCGCTGAACAACCTCGGCGTCGCGTTCGTGCACTCGGGCCGGGCGGGATCCGGAGTCACGACCCTCGAGCGGGCCGCGAAGCAGGTCGAGCTACCTCGGATCGTGTTGAACCTCGGGAAGGCGCACGAGGAGGCGCGCCGGACCGCCGACGCGACGCGCGCCTATGCCCAAGTGCTGCGAATGCGCCCGGAAGACGCGGAGGCGCTCGCGGGACGGAAGCGTCTCGCCGCGGGGACGGCGAAGAATCCGCTCGCGACTGAGCCGTCGCCCGAGACCCAAACCGGACCGGGGACGTCACCGAAGGCGCGTCGGACTCCCGCTAAGAAATCGCGCAAACGACGCGGGACATAGAGCGTCCGTTTGCCGGGTCGCGGAAGCCTCATTACAACCCCTCCCTTGGCCGGTGCGATGGCGATTCGTCCGACGACGTGGGACGGCGTCTACGCGGAGGGAGCGTGGCTCCTGACGCGCAACCTCGTCCCCGGCGTCTCCGTGTACGGCGAGAGCCTCCCCGTGGAGGCCGCCGTCGAGTACCGACGCTGGGACGCGAACCGGAGCAAGCTCGCCGCGTACCTGAAATGCGGCGGGCGTCGCTGGCCGTTCGGAGAGCAAGCCTCCGTCCTGTACCTCGGCGCAGGGAGCGGTACCACCGTGAGCCACATCTCGGACGTCTGTGCCCGCGGGCTCATCACGGCCGTCGAGGTGTCGTCCCGTTCGTTTCGGAACCTGCTGACCCTGGCGGAGCGCCGTGCAAATCTCGTGCCCGTCCTCGGCGACGCGTCGAAGCCGCAAACGTACGCGGGAACGGTCGGGACCGTCGACGTCGTGTACCAGGACGTCGCCCAGCGCGATCAGGACTCGATCTTCCTCAAGAACTTGGGGATGCTGAAGCGCTCGGGCACCGGTTTCCTCATCGTCAAGGCCCGCTCCGCCGACGTGACCGCCCCGCCGACCCGCGTGTTCGCGGCGGCCAAGCAGGCACTGATGTCGTCGGGCTTCTCGGTGGTGGACGTCCGCTCTCTTGCGCCGTTCCAGACGGACCATGCCGCGGTGGTCGTGACGAAGCCATAGCATCATCCCCTCGAAGGGACTTCATGCCGCGAATGGCACCGCCTTCACACGCTTCGTACGGCCGTTTCGCCCGTTACTACGATCGGATCTACGATGGCATCGTGGACTACGAGGGAGACGTCGATTTCCTGGAGAGGGTGTTCCGCCGTTTCCGACGGAGACCGCGGACCATCTTGGACCTCGGGTGCGGGACGGGCAATCACGATCTCCCGCTCGCGCGACGCGGGTACCAGGTGACGGGCGTCGATCGGTCCCCGGCGATGCTCGTTCGCGCGCGAGAGAAGTCGGTCGCCGCGGGGATCCAGGTCCGATTCGTCCGAGGCGACATGCGCTCGTTCGACTTAGGAAGGACCTTCGACGCGGCCGTGTGCATGTTCGGCGCGTTCGGATATCTCCTCACGCCGCGCGACATTGAGCGATGCTTGCGCTCCGTGCGGCGGCATCTGTCATCCGCGGGCCTATTCGTCTTCGAGTTTTGGCAAGGGTCCGCCGCTCGACCCTCCCCGTACCCGTCTTGGACGCACAAGCGGGACCCCGATCTGGAGATCGTCCGGCTGGAGGTGAGCCGGTTCGATCCGCGCACCGGGCGGCTCCCCATCGAGTTCCGCTTTTTCGTGTTGCGCCACGGCCGGGTCTTGGATCGGTTCGACGAAGTCCACGTCGTCCAGACGCACGATCGCGACGAGATGCGGACCCTCCTCCGCCGATCCGGCTTCGATCTGGCGGGAGCGTTCGCGGCGACGAACACGAGGAAGGGATTCGAGCCCGCGACGGACGAAACGTTCCGCGCGATGGCGGTCGCGCGACTGCGGGCTCAATCTTAAATACGTGCCCGCGGTATGCGACGGCCTCCGAGGAAACCAATGGCCCGCCTCCATGCGCACCGCAAGGGCAAGAGCGGTTCGACCCGCCCGTTTCTGAAGGCGAATCCCGAATGGGTCGGGATGGAAAAGGCCGAGGTGGAGGAGACGATCCTGCGCCTGCACCAGGAAGGCTTGTCCGCCGCGTTGATCGGCGTGCGGCTGCGCGACGCGTACGGCGTCCCGAGCGTCCGCCTCGCCACGGGACGAAGCGTCCTGGAAATCCTGCGGTCGAAGGGCGCGAAGTTCGCGCTGCCTCAGGATCTCGCGAGCCTGATCAAGCGCGCCGGGAGCTTGCAGACCCACCTCAAAGAGCACGGCAAAGACCTCAGCAACAAGCGCGGACTGCAACTCATCGAGTCGAAGATCCGACGGCTGTCCCGCTACTACAAGGATCGCGGGGTTCTGCCGTCGGATTGGGATTACTCCCTCAAGTTGGCGGAACTTCAAGTGAAGTAGGTGACCGATGGC
>DASPXQ010000078.1:0-10777 GCA_035637195.1 Thermoplasmata archaeon
GACTTCACGAAGGACGACCGCGGGCTCGTGCCGATCCGCCTGGAATCGTGGGGCGGGTTCATTTGGTTGAACCTGGACCCGGAGGCGCCCGCGTTGCGCGACGAGTTCGGACGGTTCTTCGCGAAGTTCGATCGGTTCCCGCTCGCCGAATTGCGGCTGGCGGCCCGCAAGACGTACGAGGTCCGCGCGAACTGGAAGATCCTCGTGGAGAACTACCAGGAGTGCTACCACTGCGCCCCGATCCATCCGGAGCTGAACCGCATCACGCCGTACTTCAGCGGCGAGGTGCACGACTACTTCGTCGACGGAGCGCGCATGACGCCGTTCTCCGGCGGCTACATGGAGTTCGCGAAGGACTACCAGTCGATGACATGGACCGGGTACACGACGCGGGCGCCTCTCGCGGGGATGCGCGACGAGGACTTGCGGCGAATCTACTACTACGCCGTCTTCCCGAACCTGCTGTTCAGCCTCCACCCGGACTTCCTCATGATCCACCGCGCGTGGCCGCACGCGACGGACCGCTCGACGATCGAGTGCGAATTCTACTTCGACGCCGAGGCGATGGCCCGGCCCGGCTTCGATTCGTCGGATGCCGTCGAGCTGTGGGACCTGATCAATCGCCAGGACTGGGCCGTCTGCGAGAAGACGATGAAAGGCGTTCGCTCCCGCTCCTTCGTCGGCGGACGGTACAGCGAACAGGAACCGCAGGTGTACGACTTCGACGAGTATGTCCGGCGTCGGCTCGAAGAGCGCTGATCCGGATTCCGCGGCTAGGCGGGGGCGCGCCTCCCAACTCAACCTATGAGACCGTTGCCGTGTAGATGTCCTGGTCCCGCGGCGTCGCCGTGGCGACGTTCCGGTTGTCCGCCCAGATCGGATGGACGCCCGCCGCGTTCGAGGCGATGCCGTTGTAGTCGCCGAGGAACGCCGCACCGCCCGCCGTGATTCCCAAGTTCGGGTCGAACGGGGCGTCCGTCACCGGCACGTTCGGGAGGAACGAGACGCCGTCGTCATCGGACTCCGCGTAGTAGACGTCCAAGAGCTTCCCGTCCGGGTCGTTCCGGCTGTCGTAGAAGGAGATGTCCACGCGGCCCTCGAAGGTCGTGATGGCGGGGAAGATCTGGTGGTTCTTTGCGACGTCGTTCACGCGGGCCGGATCGGACCAACTCGCCCCGCGGTCGGTCGATCGGGCGAGGACCACGTCCGCGTCCCCCGTCCGGTAGTCCGCCCAGGTGATGAACACCGAGCCGGTGGTCTGGCTCGCGGCCATCCGCGGGAAGCTGTCGAGTCGGTACCTGCTCCCCGGGAGCGGCTCGGGCACCGGGACGATCGACGCGATCCCCCGCTCGGCCTCGAACGTCTGGCCGCAGTCGAGGGATCGGGTGAAGAGAATCCGGTCCTTGTGGAAGTCCTCCCAGGCGACGTACACCTCGCCGCCCGGGCCGACCGCGACGGTCGTGCCTTGGTTCAGGCTGTTCGGCGCGTGGCTCAGGGGGAGGATCGGCGTCCAGGAGCGTCCTCCGTCCGTGGACCTCTGGAATACGATGGGGACGGCTCCACCGGCGCTCTCGAACAGGGCCCACGGCATGTACAGGTTCCCGTCGCACGACCCGCCCGTATCGTCGACGGCGATCCATTCCTTGTCCGTGACGCGCGAGTTCCCCGGGCCGCCGAGCTTGTCGCTCGGCGTGTCGTGCCCCGCGTATGCGACCGAGGTGAAGTCGTACGTCGCCCCGAAGTCCGAATAGCGCGTGAGGACGACCCACCCAGCGAACTCCGTTGTCGAGGGGCCGAACGAGAGCCACGCCAGGTAGACCCGTCCCTCTCGATCGGCGGTGATGACGGGGTCGCTCCCGATCGTCCAGCCCGCGTCGTGAACGGGGGACGAGAGCCCTTCGGGGGACGTGTCCCCCGGGAAACCGGGCACGAGGGCGTTCTGCCAGGTGTCCCCTCCGTCCGTGGAGCGGTAGTACCCGGCCCATGAGAAGCCGCTGGCCTGGCGCGTGTCGCGCGCGGTCGCCACGAGCACGTTTCGATTGTTCGGGAACGCCGCAATCGTGACCTCGTTCTGCGAACTCGACTCCGGATCGAGGGTCACCAGGACGTTCGGGTGCTCGACGCGGGTCAGGGGATGGGCGGCCTGCGCGGACGGGGACATGCCGACGATCAACGCCAACGCCACGATCCCAATGAATGCAACGCGCGCGATGCGACTCATGCTCCACCCCGATCGATGCGTCCCCGCAATCGAGTCTAGGGTATAAAGGGCTGCGGGGCCCGGTGGGGAATCGCACCCCGAAGCGGATGGGTCCGTCCGGATTTGAACCGGAGTCGCCAGCACCCCAAGCTGGTAGGATTTCTTGCGGGCGGGCAGACCGCAAGGCCCCGCGCCCGAACCAAGCTACCCCACGGACCCGCGGGCGTCTCGAAGGACTGCCGGACTAAAAACCCTTCCCTGCGACCGACGAATCATCCGAACGGGAGGACCTCGTCGATCAGCTCCGCATGGGACAGGATCATGCGGCGGCAGCAGTACCGTTTCAGCCCGAGCGTGTCGAGGACTTTGACCGGATCTTCTCCTCCTCGCGTCCGCTCGACGAATGGTTGGAAGGCGCTCCCGACGACCTTGCCACACGTGAAACACCGGACGGGGATGATCATCGACTCACCTGTACGACTTCTGCCGCTTCTTGCGCGCGCCACGGCCCAGTGGATTCTTCGGCAGCTTTCGGCGGGTGTCAGGCACGATCAGCGTGCGGTCGTACTCCCGGAACAGCGTCTCGAGGTCCTGGTCGTTCAGGTACTGCACGAGGCCGCGCGCGATTGCCGTCCGGACGGCATCGGCCTGGCCCATGACGCCGCCGCCGTGTACGTTCACGTCGATGTCGATCGAGTCGACCTTCCGGCCGGCGAGCTTCAGCGGCTCGAGGATCTTCAGCCGTCCGAGTTCGAACGGGTACATCTCGACGGGCACGCTGTTGATCCGCACGATGCCGCGGCCCTTCGTGAGCGTCGCCCGGGCGACCGCGGTCTTGCGCTTCCCGCTCGCGACGATCGCCTTCATGCTCGGACCTCGAACTTCGACCCGAGGAGCTTGGAGACCTCGCCCAGGCTGATGAACGGCCCTTGCGGCGGGCGCTTCGCGACCTCGATGATCTCGAGCGGCTTGTCCTTGAACTCGGCGGGCACGGAGAGGTAGACCCGCAACCGCTTCAACGCGGTCCGTCCGCGCGGTTGCTGGTACGGCATCATGCGCGAGATCGAGCGGCGGAGGATCATGTCCGGGCGGCGAGGGTACGAGGGGCCGATGCCGCGCATGCGGCTCGCGGTGCTCCCTCGGGCGTGGGCCGCCCGGTACTCCTGGAACACCATGTGCTTCTTGCCCGTCACGATCGCGTGCTCCGCATTCACGACGACGATCTCCTCGCCGTTGAGCAGGCGTTTCGCGACGACCGAGGCCATCCGGCCGACGACGTGCCCGGTCGCGTCGATGATCGGCATCGTCACCCCATGATCCGGATGCCGGAGCCCTTCGGGTTCCGGACGGCGAGCTCGAGGAGGCTGATCGCCCGTCCGCCGGCCGCTTCGATCTTCTTCCGGGCGGCCTCCGACGACCGGAAGGCGGCGACGGTCACGGCGGTCGTGATCTCGCCCGTCGCCAGGACCACCCCGGGGACGACGATCTGCTCACCCTTGGCCGCGTACCGGCTGAGGCGCGACAGGTTGACCTCCGACCAGTTCCTTCGCGACCGCTCGAGGCGCTCGGCGACGTCCCGCCAGATCGGCGCCTCGGCCTTGCGGGAGACCTCCCGGAGCTCGCGCACGACGCGTTGGAGGTGAGGGTTCGTCTTAGGGGTCTTGGCCATGAAAACGGGCCTTGCGATGCGCGTTAAAAGGGGTGCTCGATTTAAACGTTTGGGCGGGGACCGGTCCGCCCCACTTTCGCCACCCGAAGACGGCTCCCGTCGGCAATCGACGAGTCCATCGCGCAAAACTCTTAGTCTCCCGGGAAAAACGCCGGATAACACGCGGCGAAAGCGCCGACCTCGCCGTCGTCTGTTCCCCCACCCGCCCGGTTCGTGAAGGGCCGGGCTCCTTCCCTTTCGTTAGTCCTTTGGGATAAACCCGCTTCCGTCGCACCTAAAGCAAGTCCGGGTCCCGTTGCAAAAGTGATACACAAGGCCGCGCACTTCGCCAGTCCCCTCGCAGTGATCGCATTCCTTCGTCCCATCGCAATCGGGACAGCTGACCCATTCAGGCATCCGTGGCATCGAACTCGCCAGAGTTCGCGGCGGCGATCCAATCCTCAGAACAATCTTGGTTTGATCGTCTTCTTCCTTGTTTCCTTGGTCTTGATGGCCGTTGCGTTGCCCCTGGGGATTCGCTTCATGGTCGCCGGTATGGCAGTCCTCATGATTAGTTACCTACGGAGGAGCGGACGCAGACGACTCTTCAGGAGTTGAGTCTGGTACCTAGTCCAGAAACAATCAACCCTCGTCTCCCGCGGACCTCGCCCGATATACCCGGCGAGGTGCCTTGACCTCGCCGTCGTTCGTTCCCTCTTGCCCGGCGCAGAGGGCCGGCCCTTTCCCTATGGGCTAGCCGCCTTCCCGATTCGCCGATGAACGAAAGTTTATTCAAGGCCGTGTTGTTCAAGGACACTCTGGAGGGCAAGGTATGGATCTTCCGAAGGAAGTGGCCTTCTTCATATTCACGCCGGAGCAATCCAAACGTGTCGCTGAGGGCCTTGGCTACCGGATTCGCGGAGATAGGATTCTCAACCCCTCCGGGAAGCAGGCGGAATTCTTCTGTTGCAAACGCCCAGCAACGGTGAAACGCCTCGGCCGCGTAATGCCCGGGTCGATCGACCTAATCTGCGACGATCCTTTGTGTTTCAACCGCTACGCGGTTGCATCGGTGACTGAGTGACCCTCCGGGAGAAAATCTCCGACCTCTTGAAGAAAGCCGGAATCGACATCGCGGGCAGGCTCAAGGACTTCATACCCAGCATCTCTGTCTCAGCCTCTAGGCGCGGCGGGCTCAACGTCCGCCAACGGGGCAAGATTAACATCTTTCTGGTCCCCCCTGATATTCTCGATCGCGCGCTGCTGCGCGGCGTCCGTCCAGCTGAACTTGTCTCGAGGTCTGATGAGGGGCGTGAACTTCGCGGCATGGTCCGAACCGACCTGCAGCCCTACGATTCCATCACACTGACTGCGCTTGACGATGAAGCGCACCTCGTCAGCGTTCTCGCGATGGTCGTCCCACCGGAGGACTTGGAAGCCTTATCCATCGCTATGAACATCAGGCGCGTCGAATTTCTGGGGAAGGTTGACGCCGCCCTGAACCTCCGCGATGCGCTTCGGAGGAGATGTGGCGAGCGGGGCAACCGGATCTTCCTTTTCTATTCAACAGGGATGCTCAAGGAATTCATGGAGCCGTTTCTCGCCATGGTAGAATTCACGCCCACGATTTCAGAAAAGGATCGGGCGCTGAAAGTGTGGAATCTCTGCCTCGAACACATGGAGCATGCAGTCTACGTAAACAAGCTGATGACCTCTGAGCGTGTCGTTGCTGAAATCCGTTACCGGCTCGACATCGACCATGCGGACATCGTTCTCGTTTTCGGCCTGGGAAAACACGTCTGTGAGACCATCGAAGACGCTTTCGAGAAGATTGAACAGACGGAGGGCGATCGACAAACCGCAGGTCCGAGGATCAAGACGAAGATCGACAGCTACGACTTCGGCAAGCTCGATGGCGTGGTAGGCAGGGTAACGAGAACTGAGTCAGCATAAGGCCTGACTCCGCTCCGCACTTGCCCCATGACACGCGTTCTCGCGCACCGTCATGCTTCGAGTCCTTCAACTCTCGGACCGCGTACGGAATCAGGCGGCCTCCGGCATCCTCAGAAGTAGCTCCGTGTGCTTTCCGGCAGGTAACGGCACAAAACTATTAATATCAGGCGCTCCAGAATAATAGTGGGTGCCGGGACTCCGCGGGGTGGACGAGTCGTGATTCGTTTTGGGCCGTCGGGAATCCCGCTATCGTGCAAGGGCCGCACGCTGCGGGACGGCATCGAGGACATCCACAACCTAGGTCTGACGGCGATGGAGGTCCAGCTCGTCCGCGTGAACCTGAACGAGCGGTACGCGGGCGATGAGGACGTCGGCCGCACGCCGCGCGAGATCCCCGGTGAGTTGACCGTCCAGATCGGACGGAAGGAGGACCGCAAAGAGGTCTTGATCTCGTCCCTCGACGAGAAGATCGAGAAGGGGGACGTGCTGTACAGCCTCGCCTCCGGCATCGCCGGCGACTACCAGGAGCTGCAGCAGCTCGGCGACCTGGCGCGGGAGCTCGACATCGAGCTGTCCCTGCACACCCCGTACTACATGGACCTCGCCGACGCCGACGGCCTCGCCCAGAAGAGCGTCCAGAGCGTGGTCTGGGGCGGCATGCTCGCGGAGGCGATGGGCTCCCCGATCGTGGTCACGCACCTCGGAATGTTCGGGGAACTCGCTCCGAAGGAAGCGATGACCCGCATCGCGAAGAACCTCCGGCTCATCCGCGACGCGTACAAAAAGGGCAAGATCCACGCCCGGCTCGGCATCGAGGCGAGCGGCCGCACGGAGGTCGTCGGCAGCCTCGACGAGATCCTGACGCTCGTGAAGAACGCGAAAGGCATCCTTCCCGTCCTGAATTTCGCCCATGTCCACGCGCGGGGCTTCGGGCTCTTCAAGCGTCCCGAGGACTTCGACGACGTCTTGAGCAAGCTCGAGAAGGTCTCCGATGGCGGTCACATTCACTCGCACTTCAGCGGGGTCGAGCACGCGGACGGGAACGAGCTGCGTTACACGCCGATCAAGAAAGGCGACCTCCGCTTCGAGCCTCTCGCGGAATGCCTGCTCGACGAGGACTACGACCTGACGATCGTGTCGTCCTCGCCCCTGCTCGAGCACGATGCGATGTACATGAAGGTCATCCTCGAGCGCGTCCTCGCCAAGCGCCTGATCCGGCCGACGAAACCGGAGAAGGGAGAGAAGGAAGAGAAGGAAGTGAGGCGCCGGTGAGGAAGGGCCCTTCGGCCGGGGCGAGGGGCACCGCCGAAGCCTCCGCGCGGTATCTCCTCGATCACGTGAAGCAGATTCTCGCGGTCGACCGAAGCAAGGACATCCAGGCCTCCGTCGAGGTCCTGACGTCGGCGAAGAAGCTGTTCGTCTACGGGGTCGGCCGGAGCGGCCTCGCGGCCCGGGCGTTCGCGATGCGGATGGTCCAGCTCGGGATCGACTGTTACTTCATCGGCGAGACGATCACCCCGGTCGTGAACGACGGGGATGCGGTCCTGATCGTTTCGAACACCGGCTCGACGATGAGCGCGATCCAGGTAGCGAACATCGCCCGCCGCGTCGGGGCCAAGGTGATCTCGGTCACAGGCCACCGCGCGTCCAAACTCGCGAACGCGAGCAACGTCGTCTTGCTGATTCACGTCGCCGAGGACAGGAGCCAGGCGCGGCTCGCGCCCCTAGGCACCTTGTTCGAAGACGCGACCGTTTTCCTCCTGGATGGCCTGGTTGCCGAGATCATGGAACGACTCGGACAGACGGAGTCGGACATGCGAGGCCGCCACGCGATCATGGTCTGACCCGATGGAATCGCGCCTCGACATTGCTCTGTGGTCGGGTTCGAGATTGCGAGAAACCGCGGTCTGCGCAGCCTACCAGAAGACTGACATATGGGCGGCCGCTATGCGGGGACTACATGCCAATTACGACGATCCGAGTGACGTCCGAAACCAGGAAGAAACTGGCGAAACTCAAGTTGTCATCGCGAGAAACCTACGACGATCTAATCAACATGCTCATCGCCCTCGTTCCGGAAGGTGACGACGAGGGCCAGTACACGGAGGCCTTTCGGCTCGGGCTCCTCCGGGCTCGTCTCGACGCAAAGGAAGGCCGCGTCATCCTTCATGAAGAATTGAAACGGCGACTTGGGTTGTGATCGATGCCCGAGGACTTCGTGGTCACGCCGTGGGAAGTGAAGGGCTCCGTTGACTACGATCGGCTCGTCACTCAGTTCGGCACGGAGCGGATCACGCCGGACCTGCTCGAACGGATTCGAAAGATCGCGGGCGAACTTCATCCGATGCTCCGCCGGGGCGTGTTCTACAGCCATCGGGACATGAACTGGGTCCTCGACGAGTACGAGAAGGGCCATCGCTTCGCTTTGTACACGGGCCGCGGTCCGTCGAGCGGGATCCACATCGGCCACATGCTGCCGTGGTTCTTCGCGAAGTGGCTTCAGGAGAAGTTCCGCGCGACCATGTATTTCCAAATCACGGACGATGAGAAGTTCCTCTTCAAGGACTTCGACAAGCTCGAAGACGCCACGAAGGTCGGCTACGACAACATCCTCGACATCATCGCGATGGGCTTCGATTCGAAGCTCACGCGGATCTTCCTCGACACGGAATACATCCGCCACCTCTACCCGATCGCGGTCGAGGTCGCGAAACGGATTACGTACTCGACGACGCAGGCGGTCTTCGGATTCGAGAACTCGAACAACATCGGGGAGATCTTCTACACGAGCATCCAGGCCGCCCCAGCCTTCCTGCCGACGGTCGAAAAGGGGAAGCCGGTTCCGGTCCTCATCCCGTGCGGCATCGACCAGGATCCGCACTTCCGGATCGCGCGGGACGTCGCGCCGAAGCTCGGGTATCCGAAGCCCGCGCTCATTCACAACAAGCTGCTACAAAGCCTCCTTGGGCCGGGCGGCAAGATGTCCGCCTCGATTCCCGAATCGAGCCTCTTCACGACGGACACGGAGGCGCAGGCGAAGAAGAAGATCATGAATGCCTTCACAGGAGGTCGGGCGACTGTGGAGGAACAACGGCGCCTTGGCGCGAATCCGGAGCCCTGCTCTATTTTCGCTCAATACAACTACATCTTCGAGCCCGATGACAAGCAGCTCGCAGAGGTCGAGCGGACGTGCAGGAGTGGCGAGCGGCTCTGCGGGGACTGCAAGACGGAGCTGTGGGGGAAAGTCCGACCGTGGCTCAAGGCGCACCACGCGGCGCGTGAGAAGGCGAAGTCGCACGTCGAGGAATTCATGGTCCGCGACTGATCACGCCAGGATGCGCGTGACCTTGAATCCGTTGTCGAAGACGAGCGCCTGGTAGCCCGTGTCGTGACGGCTGCCCCGCATCTTGACGACCCGGAGCTGGCGCTGCATCCCGAAGTCCCCTTGGCGGGCGAGCCGCAGGTGCAGGATGCCATCCACGAGGTAGTCCTCCTTGTGCTTCGCGAAGGCCGCCCGCCTCGGGTCCGCCCCGCCCACGTCGGTGGGCAGCTCCCCGAGCAGGAACGCCGTGCACTGGAGGTCCCGCAGCCAGCGGATCAGCGAGAACATCTCTCGTCGAGGGTCGCGGAACTTCGCGAGGATCTCGAGGGCATCGAGCGAATCCAAGACGAGGAGGCGGTAGTCGAACGACTTGCGGATCCCTTGCGCGTACAGCTTGAAGAGGTCCATCCAGGGCTGCTCGGAGGACCCCACCATCTTCTTGCGAAGCGTGGCGAGGTCGAGGAGGCTGAGATTCCCGCTCACGGCATCGTGGCGGTAGCCGAGGCCCTCGGTATGGTCGAGCAGGCTCGCGCGGCCCTGCTCGAGGGAGATGTACAGTCCGCGCACCCCGTCGAGCGCGTTCGTGTGGAGGATGTGGTACGTCAGGGAGGTCTTCATCGTGCCCGGCGCCCCGGACACGAGGACGATGTTCCCGTCCGGGATGCCGCCTCCGAGGAGTTCATCGAGGCCTTCGACGTTCGTGACGACGCGCTTCATTTCTCCTCCTCGACGATGAGCTCGAGCCGCTGCCGGATCGAGTCGATCTGCTTCTGGATCCGGGCTCGTTCCTGGGGCACGTCGACGATGTCCGCCAGGGCGCCGAGGTCGACAGACGCCCGATCCGCGATCCGGACGAGGTCGGCTTTGCGGAGTTCTTCGGGTCGTTTCCCGAGCCGGTCCAGTTGGCTGCGGAGCACGCTCTCGCCCGCGTCGCCGAGCTGCTCGACGTACACGGCGCGAGCCTTCTCGAACAGCGGCTCTCGCTTGACGACGGCATCCGCGGCGGCGAACAACTCCTCCATTTCCTTGCCCCGCCAATACTCGGCGGCGGTGACGAGGAGCTCGGCCCCCGGTCCACCCGACGTCCGGGACGGCCACTTCCCCCGCGCTAGCTCCTCCGGACGTTGCGCCGCGAACGATCGCAGGACGCTCGCAGCCGCCTCGAATTGCACTCGGAGGCCGTGGGCCGCGGTCCCTTCGACGGCGCCCGAGAGTTCCGAGAGCGCGCGCTGCAGGAACGCCACGAGCGCCGGGACGTGGTCCGCCGTGAGGTCGGCGCGCCGAAGGCCGTGAGCCCGGCCGAACGAATCGAGCAAGCGGGAGGCCCCGGACCCGAATGATTGCGAGAGGATCGCCTCGAGCTCCGTCGCGGGATCCGGGAGGGTCCACCAAGGAAGGTGGCGGTCGTGGAGCGACGTCCGCTCGGCGTGCGTGAGTCGGCTCGTCGCGAGGACGACGGTCGAGCGGGTTTCCCGGGCGACGTGGCGGAGCCGGATGATCGTCTCGAGCGTCGCATCCCATCCGGAGAGGGCGGAGAGGCCGGCGACGTCCTCCAGCACGACGACGCCGCCGGGCGAGGCGGAGAGGAACTCCGAGGCGGTCGTCAGCGCGCGCAACGCCGCGTGGCGTCCGGGGACGATTGACGCGAACGCCG
>DASPXQ010000079.1:0-5147 GCA_035637195.1 Thermoplasmata archaeon
GTCCTGTCCGCGTCCGTTGGCGACACGTTCTACTACGGCAACCGGTCGGAACCCCGCAGCGTCCGGATCATCGGGATCCTCTACGAGCAATTCGTCCAAGGGTTCTGGGTGTCCGGAGACTTCCTCAAGCAGACGTTCGCAATCGCCGGTGCGAGCACGTTCTACTTCAAGGTCCGACCCGGCGTGGACGTGACGAAGGCGGGTCACGACCTCGAGCGGCACTTCATCTCGTACCAGCTCATCACGCTGAACATTCAGGAGTTCATCAATCAGATTCAGGAGGCGACCACGGGGGTGTTCAACCTCTTGGAGGCGTACCTGGCCCTCGGCCTGATCGTCGGGATCGCGGGCCTCGGCGTGATCACGATGCGCAACGTCGTGGAGCGACGGCAGGAGACCGGCGCGCTTCGCGCAATCGGGTTCCGCAAGTCAATGGTCCTGAAGTCGTTCCTGTTCGAACTCTCGTTCATCGCGTTGACGGGCATCGCGCTGGGGGTCGCGTTGGGCGTTGCCCTCTCGTATGACCTATACCTCCGCTTCTTCGCCGAACAGGCCGCGTTCGTGATCCCGTGGGAACGCCTGCTGCTCTTGGGCGGCATCGCGTTCCTCGGGTCCGTCCTCGCGACGGCGAGTCCGGCGATCCGCGCCGCCCGCATGCCGCCGGCGGAGGCGCTGCGCTCGCTCGAATGATGCTGCGGTCGGCGACGGCGGCGGATCAGTACACGGCGGCTTTCTCGCGCCGCTCCAGCGCCTGGAGACGGTACTGTTCCGGCTTGCGATCGAACTTGAGCTGGCATTCCTCGGAGCAGAAGTAATACGGCGTGCCGCGGTACCAGATCATCCAGTACGCGGTGTGCGCGTTGATCGGCTTCCCGCAGACCGGATCGAGCGCCATGGATGCACCGCTCCGAGGGAGCCGAATGCGCCCGTCGATATGAACGCTTCGAACCGCCATGTCCCGTGCTAGAAGGCTTTGCCGGTCACGTAGACGGCAGGGCGTTCGGTGGAGAGATCGATCTTCCCCTTCATGGCCCGGGCCCGATTCACGTAAAGCTGGCTCACGAGGCGGAACGCCTGCTCGACGTTCTCCCCGGTCTTCGCGCTCGTCACGAGCCAATGGCATCCGATCGGCTCGCATACGTCGGCGGCGGCGGCCTCGACGCGCGCCAACGCGGCCACGTCCGACTTGTTGATCAAGACCACGGTCGGGACCTCGCCGCAGACGCTGCGCACCGCATCGTACCATTCCGTGAGCAGGTACACGGTCTCGAACCGCGTCCCGTCGGCCACGAGGAGCAAGGCTCCCAGGTTGTTGAAGAACGCCTCCTTCAGGAGCTCGCGGAAGCCCGGGTCTCCCATGATGTCCCAGACCGTCGCCCCGACCGTCATCGGGACGCCCGGGTGATCCGGATCGTCGATCTCGATGTGCTTCGACGATACCTTCGTGCCGAGCGTGTGAATGTACTCTCCATCGAACGTGTTCGAGAGGAACCTCCGGACGAGGGAGGTCTTCCCGACGCCGGGGTCGCCCGCGAGGCAGACTTTGAACGTAACATCCGGGCGCGCCGGGCGCTCAGTGGCACCGGGCCGCATTGCAGGCAGGGGTCGGTCGCTCGGGCCTATACGCTTTCGGACCGATTATCACGCATGCGAATTGGGCGAGCGGCGGGCCTTCCTCGCCAGGCCATCGAGGAACGTTTTCAGGCGCGCTTCGACATCCACGACGCTCTCCCGGAAGCCATCCCACGCCGCGAGGGTGGGTCCGTGGGCCTCCCGAAGGGTCGCCAGGAAGCCGGTCATTGAGTCGGGAAGAGTCCGAGGCCGCTCGCCCGTCGAGACGATGGCGAGATAGAGGAACGCGTCTTTCGCGATCGACACGTGGCGGTCGTCGACCTGGAGGCTTCGGAGCTCCCCGGGTCGGCCGGATCCCGCCGTGAAGGAATCTTTCACGAACCTCGCGACGACGGTAAGCATCCCGGAGGTCGCGAGCTCGTCGCGTAACGCGCCCTCCCCGTGCCCGGTGTGGGCGACGAGGCGACCGTCCTCGAGGATCAGGAAGGCGTCGGTCGGGTGGAAGGGTATGCGCAAGGCCCGACGGGCCATGAGCCAGATGGGGATCGCGAGCAGGGAAAGCAACGGGACCCAGTACGGCACGCCGAAAAATCCGGCCACGGCCGCGGATGTCGTGAAGGAGAGGGCCATCGATGCGACGAGCGGGCTGTCCGTCGTGTTGGCCGTCGTGAGGGAGAGCCGCAACCGGATCGTGCCGATCGGCGCGGACGAGAGATCGGCACCCGACGCCACCGGGATCCACGACGAGCCGCCGTCCACGCTGTAGGCGAGGGTCGCGTCCGTGTTGGCGGGCCGGCTCGCGGTCATCGAGAGGACGCCCCAGGCCACCACGCCGGCCGGGGCGAAGGAGTCCGTCGTCACGGATCCCGCGGCCAGGTGGCGGACGAATCCCACCCCGACGTCCAGGAGGCTCGGCGACTGGGAGTTCGGGGTGAAGAGTCGCGCTCGGTACTCGAGGTACCTCGACGGCGGCGAGACGAGGGGCTGACCCGACGTCGGATAGGCGACCGACCACCCGCTCCAGGTTCCGTCCGGGACGGGCGAGTTCCCGGTGCGGGTTCGGATCTCGATCGACGTCCCGAGCGGGAGCGTCGCGTTCCAATCGATCGTCCCCCAGAACCCCTGGCCCCCCGCGTCGAAGCTCCGGGATTCGAGCACGCCGACCGAACTGGGCGTCGTGAAGGTGATCGTCAGGCGGGGCCGCGACGTCACGTTCGTCGAATCGCTGCTGTTGAAGAACTTCTGGCCGAGCGGGTTACTCGCTTCGTCGTCGACCTGGCGGAGCAGCAGGCCCTGATTCGGGTTCGCGCCGGACCACCAGGACTCTACGACCGTTGTCACGTTCCACAGGTACCAGCCCGGGACATCGGTCACGCCCGAGACGGCGTCCACGGCACCCGGGTCAAAGTCCCCGCCGCCGGTGCCGTTGAGGGTCGAGTTCCACTCGGTCACGCCGTACTCCAGGTCCCACGACGAGCCGAACTCCGTCCAGGGGCTCGTGATCCGGTACACGCCGATCGTCATGGCGTCGTTCGTGGCCGCGGCGTGCATGTACAGGCTGAGGGTCGCCCATCGGACCGTGGCGTTCGAAGGCAGCGAGGAGAGCGGAAACTGGACGATCGAACGGCTCCAGACATTCGCGCCCCAGAACCCGACCACCAGGTCCGGATCGCCGCCGTAGTTGGTGTCGGATTGAGCGACCTGCAGGGTGTTGTCGGCCACGGCCGATGGCGAGTTCGACATGTCGACCGTCTGCACGGGCCCCTGCATCGAGGTGTCCGCGATCCGGACGGCGCCGGTCTGGCTACCGAGGTCGAGGTTCGTCCGCGTGAGAGCCTGGCCGAAGTCCGGGGCGTTCGTGTCAACGAGGGAGCCCGAGAGCCAACCGAGGGACGCTCCGCCGGCACCGAGGATCGCGTTCGAGAGGCTGTAGTTGGCCGGATTCGAGAACGTCCATTGCGCAAGCGCGCTGCCCGGTCCGGACTGCGTGACCGCGGGATCCGCCCGCACGCCGGGGGCGAGCGCGAGGAGGACGATCGCGACGAGGACCCAGCCCGTTCGCATCATCCATCAGTTCGACGGGTACGACGTAAAGGTTCCCGAGTCATTATCAGATGTGTCCGATTCCGGGCGGCCCCCCGCCGCGCGTTTATATCCCGACGCCTCATTCGCAGCCCTGTGGCGATGCGCGTCGGCGTGATCGGCGTCGGGGCGATGGGCCAGAACCACGCGCGCGTGTACTCCGAGATCGCGGACGTCGTCGGCATTGCGGACCCCGACGTCAACGCCGGCGGAATGGTCTCGAACCGCTTCAACGTGAGCTACTTCACGGATCACCGGTCCCTCCTCGAGGAGGACCTCGACGCCGTCAGCGTGTGCGTCCCGACCCACCTGCACGCGGCGGTCGCGCGCGACGTCATCGCGTCGGGCACCGCCCTCCTCGTCGAGAAGCCGATGGCGGGCAGCGTGCCGGAGGCGCGGGGGATCGTCGACGCCGCCCGGGACGCCCACGTCGTGCTGGCGGTCGGACACATCGAGCGGCACAATCCGACGATTGCGGCGATCAAGAAGGCGCTCGACGCGGGGCAGTACGGCGACCTCGTGACCGCGTCGGCGCGGCGCGTGAGCTCGTTCCCTGGCCGGGTGCGGGATGTCGGCGTCGTCATGGACCTCGGCGTCCACGACATCGACGTCATGCGATACCTCGTCGGCCACCCGATCGAGAGCGTCTTCGCCCTCGGCGGACGGAAGATGCACGAGAAGTTCGAGGACCATGCGAACATCCTGCTCAAGTTCGCGAACGGGGTCAACGGCTTCGTCGAGGTCAATTGGCTCACGCCGATGAAGGTCCGCCGGCTCAGCCTGACGTGCCTGCAGAACTTCGTCGAGGTCGACTACACGGAGCAGTCGATCACGGTGAGCGCGAGCACCCTGGGCCCCCTCGATCCGTTCAACCTGTATCAGCTCCCGCTCGAGCACCACTCCCAGCAGATCCACGTGCGGAAGGAGGAGCCGCTTAAGCGCGAACTTGAGGACTTCCTGGCGGCGGTGCGGGACAAGCGCGCCCCGCTCGTCACGGGCGAGGACGCCCTGGAGACGCTCCGCGTCGCGGAGGCCGCGACGGAGAGCCATCGCAAGGGGCAGGTCGTCCAGCTCCTCTGATGCGGTCGGCGAGCGAGAATCAGAACTGACCTTTGCCAATCGCGCGGTAGACGAACCCGGCCTTCACGACCTCCGGGCCGTCGAACACGTTGCGTCCGTCGACGATGACGCGTCGCCGCATCCCGCGCCGCAACGACGCGAGGGAGAGCTTGCGGTACGCGTCGTGCGCCGTGACGATCGCGACGCAATCGGCCCCTTTGACCGCCGCTCCCAGGTCGCGCACGATCGTGTATCCGCGTTCCGATCGCGCGAACGGGTCGTGGATCACCGCGTCCGCGCCGCGACGTCGGAGCTCCTGCACCATCTCCTTGGCCGGCGTGTTCCGGGCGTCCTCCGTGTTCTCGCGGTATGCGAAGCCGAGCACGGCCACGCGGGCGCCCTTCAGCTTGCGGCCGGACGCCGCGAGCGCTTCT
>DASPXQ010000080.1:0-4463 GCA_035637195.1 Thermoplasmata archaeon
CATGCAGATCGACGGCTGTGAGTTCCCGGATGGACTGCTCTACGACGAGGACGGGCTTCAATGGGCCCGGATTGAGTCGGACGGCGACGTCCTCGTCGGGATCACATCGATCCACGCCGCGATTGCGGGTCGGCCCGCGAAGATCATGGGGAAGCCGGTCGGCCAAACCTACGGGCGAGGTCGGACGATTGCGACCCTCGAGAGCCCGAAGTTCTTCGGGCCGATCCGCGCTCCGATTGGCGGCGTCCTCCAGGAGATCAATGCCGCCGTGCTCGCACGTCCGCGCCTCGTGACGGATGCCCTCTACGGCGACGGATGGATCGCTCGACTGAGGCCGACGAACTTCGCCGCGGATCGGGAGGCGCTCGGGACCGCGGACGCCGTCAGGGGTCGGCTCTCGGACCAGATTCGGGCGCTGCGCGTCCGTTGCTTCGCCGCGTTCCCGGATCACGACCTGATCGAGATCGGGACGGAGTGCGCCGCCGTGCTGACGAAGCTCGACGACCTCATCGGCCGGATCGAACCAGGAGATGTCGTCCATCTGGTGTCGGACGATCCGACCGCTCCGATCGAGATGGTGCGGTGGTCCGACCGGGCGAACCAACCGGTCCTCGAAACGCGGAAGGAAGGCGCCCTCTACCACTTCCTCGTCCGCAAGACGAGTTGATTGGACGCCGGTACGTGCCGGGGAATGCGGACCTAATCTGGGTCCATCGGACCGGGAAACAAGACCGCGCGGCCGACGATCCGGCCGTTCCGAAGATCCTCGAGGACGCTCGCGGCGTTCGCCAGTGGCTCCTTCCGGGTGACGACGGGCGTGAGCCGCTTCGCTTCCGCGAGCGCGATCACCCGGGCGAGGTCCGCCATCGTGGACGAGTAGACTCCGAGGTACGATTTGCCGCCATCGACGAGGTCGTTGGCGCTCACGGTCGTCGTTTCGTTTCCAGGAGCGACGGCCAGGAATCGTCCGCCGCGGCCTAGGATCGAGCGACCGAGGTCGAACGTGGCCTTCTTCCCCACGAAGTCGACGACTACATCGGCCCCGGCATCCCCCGCGAGTCCGCGGACCGCCTTGGCGGCTCCGCCAGGAACCACCGCTTCGTCCGCGCCGACGTCGAGCGCCGCCTTCCGCGCCTCCTCCCGGGTGTCGACGGCGAGGACCTTCGCCTCTTGGACCTTCGCGATCTGGACGACGGACAGCCCGACGCCCCCCGCGCCGATGACGACGACGAGGTCGTCTTCGTCCGCCTGGCCCTGAGCCACGACAGCTCGGTACGCGGTCGTCCCGCTGCATCCGAGCGGCGCCGCGACGGCGGGGGACAGGTTCGGCGGGAGTGGCAGGACGGTGGACTGCTTCGCAACGACGAACTCGGCATAGCCGCCCGGGCTGTCGAAGCCGAGCGTGTGGCCGTCCTCACAGAGATTCGTGCGCATGCGGCGACACTGGCGGCACCGGCCGCAAGGTTGCTCGAAGTGGACGATCACGCGGTCCCCCACGTTCGCCGAGTACACGTCGCCGCCGACCTTCGTGATCCGGCCAACGATCTCGTGTCCCGGGACGAGCGGCGGGAGATCGCCCGACTTCATTTCGTCGAGGAGGTGCAAGTCCGTGTGGCACACGCCCGCGGCGAGGACTTGTACAACGACATCCTCGGCACCGGGTTGTGGGTTCGGGAGCTGGACGAGCTTGATCGCCCCGCTCTAGTCGAATTGAATGGCACGCACGCGGGCCCTTAGAGGACTCCGCCACAAGAGGTTTGCTCACTGCGAAGACTCACACTGTGAGTTCGGAAGGTGCTGGGCGGCCGGAACGCATATCTAGGTTCGGCTTACTCCGCCCGCCGGAGCGGGACGATGGAACGGAATGAGGCCGGCTCGGCCCAAGAGCCGGAGAAGCCGTGGACTTTCAACACGTTCATGCTCGTCGTCGGGTTAGTCACGCTGCTCCTCGCCCTCCTTGTCGCATTTGGATTCAGTCCTGCGGCCTTCGTCATCGCCGGTCCTTTCCTGATTCCTGCGGTCGTTCTCACGGGATTGCATCTCAAGAGGCCGCGGTCGTGGACGTATCTGGCGGCGGGCATCGCGAACGCCTATCTCTTCGTCCTCTACCTGCCATTCATTGTCGCGGGATTCTCGAATCCGGCCATCTGGACCGGGTTCATCTCGAGCTTCCTCGCAATCCCGGTCCTCACATGGAATTTGTCCGCAGGCGTGTTGGGCTTCTTGCAGATGCGCAAAGGGCGGCCCCAACTCGGCGTGGCCGACGGGTTGCGGAGCACGCAAGGCCTCTTCGTCATTGCGATTGCCGCGTTGTGCTTGGGGGCAGGCATTACGAGCGGGATTGCGTACAACCGGGCCGCGAGCAACCCGCAAGGCGGGGGGTTCGACTTCGCCCCCGAGGCCTGGGCGAACATCACGACAGAGAACACGGCATTCAACCCGGGCCAATTCACCGTCAGAGTGAACACGATCACCCAGATCACCGTCACGAACAAGGACTCCATGCTCCACACGTTCACGTTACACGCTGAACGGGACGACCTACAGCCACGACCTTATCCCATCGGCGACCACGAGCTTCCTTGTCCTCTTCCATTGGACAGGTCCCATCCAGTTCTGGTGCATCCCACACAGGGACCTCGGGATGGTCGGCACGATTACGGTCGCTTAGGTCGGTGCCCGCCGGCCGGTGGCTGGCCCGACGACTAACCGTTCGCGAGGTCGACCTGGCGTTCTGCGCTCGATCGAGACGGACTCGGCTTTGGAGCGCTCACTGCAGCTTCGCGAGCACCTTCGTCGCTTCCGAGACCGTCCACGCCTTCAACGTCTTCGTGCGGACGTTCCCAATCTTGCCGATCTCGAGGAGCAGCTGCATCGCGGCGTCGTCGCTCGGCGCTTCCGTCACCGCCACGATGTCGTACTCGCCCATCGTATAGAAGACGTCCATCTTCGCTCCCAGTTTGCTCGCGAGCGCGTTCACCGTGTCCACGCGCTTGGTCGACTCCTTCACCGTTCGGATTCCCTGCTCCGTCCAATTCACAAGGCTGATGTAATGAGGCATCGAGGCTCCTCCGTGGCACGGCCTATCACGCGAGGTCTATTTAACGAGCGCGGCCGCCCGCCCGCTCACGTCCGCGCCTGATAGAGTTCGAGCCAGATCCCGTCCGGATCTTTCACGAAGGCGACGACGTACTTCGGCCGGACCTCGACCGGCCTCGCCAGGGTCGCGCCCGCCCCGAGGAGGCGGCGCGTCTCCCGCTCGACGTCCTCGCACTCGAAGGCGAGGTGGTCCAACTCGCTCCCCTCCTGGTAGGTTGAGTTCGGATACCAGTTCAGCTCGAGCACGTGCTCCGAGCCTTTGCTCCTCAGGGCGGCAACCTCCCCGCCGGTCGCATCGATCGTGTGGCGACCAAGGTACTCCATCCCAAGGGCGTCCCGATAGAAGGCGATCGATCGGTCCAGGTCCCTGACCTCGATCCCCGTGTAGGTGTAGCGCATGACGACGCGTCCCCTAGGGAACATCGGCCCCGCTCGCTTTGAAGGTTCGCCGGGGGCGGTCCGACCGCAACACGATTAAGGAACCCTCGCAGATACGGGGAGAGGGAGTGGGGGAAAACGATGAGATACGCCTCTCCGGTCGTGTTGCTGATTGTGGGCTTCGCATTGATTGCCGTCGGCGTTCCGACGTTCGCCGTCGCGGGATCGTCCTCTCCGACGTTTGACATCACCACGTTGGCGGGGAAGGTCGCGTCGGTCCAGGCCACCGACGGATTGTATCTTCGCGTGTCCGCGTTCCTCGAGGACGAAGCCGACGCAAGCGATGCGGTCGCCGCTCCCGGTCCGTTGGGGCCGATCACGCCCACATACGTGCTCTCGAGTCCGCTGGACGGGACATCCGTGGCGGCTCCGGCCGTCACCGTGAACGTCGACACCGCAGGCGCGCCGCAGAACGAGCCGGCGATCGCGGTGGACCCGAACAATCCGATGCGCATCGTCGTCGGGTCGAACGACTACGTCGCGCGCACGTGGGCGTGCACGATTAGCGGCACGCCTTGCAGCGCCCTCAGTGACGCGTATTCCGGGACCTACTACTCGAACGATGGCGGCACGACCTGGTGCTGCACCTCGAGCGACCCGTCGAACCTCGGCACGATCATCCCCGGTGTGGAGCGCCTGACCGGCGGACAATGCGATGCCGGCGGCGATCCCTCGCTCGCGTTCGACAGCCAGGGCCACGTCTACTTCGCCGGGTTGGGATTCGACCGGACCGCTGCGCCGAACACGATCGCCGTGAACAAGGGTACGTTCGACGGCGGCGGTGTCCTCACCTGGGGGCCGCCGACGTTCATCGGACAGACGACCGCCCCCTCGATCCTGAACGACAAGGAGTGGATCGGCGTGGACACGCATGCGGGGAGTCCGTTCCTGGACCGGGTGTACGTGAGCTGGACGCGGTTCCTCTT
>DASPXQ010000081.1:0-2743 GCA_035637195.1 Thermoplasmata archaeon
GGATCCTTTCGGGACCCGCTCGAGGCCGTGCGTCTCGAGGCGCATGTGGAACCTTTTTCCGTTGTACAGCGCCTTGAACGCGACGAGGTCGAACGTCTCGCGTTTCGGCCGGTAGCCGCGCGTCAGGACGGCCGCCTCGATCGCGTGCAGCGTCATGCGGCGGGGAAGGGACGCTCTCACGGGACCCGCCTCAGTCCGCGTACGCCACGTTCGCGGGGACGATCGAATAGCCGAGGGGACATTCGAGTTCCGGTCCGACGTCGACGATGCGGATTCGGGTACCGGGCTCGATCCCGATCGGATGGCACGTCCGGAAGCTCGAGCATGCGGCGTTGGCGCACACGATCTTCTCGTAGGCGAGGACGGCGCCCTCGACCGCGGTCCGCGCGGCCACGCTGCACGCGGGCGGGAGGGGCACGACCTCGACGACCCGGGCGCGTTCCTCGTTGAGGAGGCACGGATGGGCGACGTCGCGCACCCGCGTGATGCGATAGCGGCGTCCGAGGTCCTGGTTGAGGCACGCGGCGCGGACCTTGCACGGCTTGCATTCCGGCTGCGGCCCGCGGTACACGAATTCGTGGCCCACGTCCGCCTGCCTCTCGCCGACGAGCGTGATCTGGACCACGACGGCGGCCTCCGAAGACGCTAAGGGCCGCCCTCGGCTTAAGGGTCCCCGTCCGCCGGTACGAGGTTCGACGCCGGATGTCTGTCCCGATAGGTTGATGCGGCGGAGCCCGATGGATGGCGACGGTCCGTAGGACCAGGAGGTTCCCGGCGATGATGTACGAGCCCGTTTTCCCGAATGCGCCGGGAGCCGCTTGATCCCCGTCACGGCGACCGGCGTTCGTGTGCCCACTTGCGAATGCCACCATGACCCACGAAACCGAAACGAATGCCGAACGATCCTACCCTCGACGCGAGCGTCCGATGGCGCATCAATCACGGGACGATCGAGCTGCGCGAGCGCGGCTACCGAGGGACCGCCGACGCGATCCTGGACGCGGGCCTCGCGACCGAGGTCCGGCGACTGATCAGCGCGGGGAAGGAAGCGGACGTGTACCTGTGCGCGTACAACGGCGCCCCGCTCGCGGTGAAGGCGTATCGGCTCTACCGGACGTCCCACCGCGGTGGCCGGCCGATCAAGGTCGATACGATGTCGTGGCTCGCGGCGCGCGAGTTCGAGATGATGCGGCAAGCCTGGAAAGGAGGCGCCCCGGTCCCCGCACCGGCTCAGCGCGCGGAGAACCTGCTGTCGATGCGGTATCTCGATGACGACGATGGCCCGGCCCCGCGCCTCCACGATGTCGAGCTCGATTCGCCCGAGGCGTTCCTGCGGGCCGTCCTGGAAGGCGTCGGCGCGCTCGGCCGCGCGGGGATCGTGCATTCGGACCTGAGCGCGTACAACATCCTGGTGCACGAGGGGCGGCCGTGGGTGATCGATTTTTCCGACGCGATCCGGGTGGACCGGACGGGGGAGGCGCCTTGGGTTCGACTCACGCGGGCGCGGGAGGCCCTCGTCCATGGACTCGGCGCCCTCGGGGCGTACTTCTGGAAGTACGATCTCTCGATCGATGCCGAGCGCATTGCCGACGGCATTGTCGCGTCGCGCGACCGGTTTAAGGTCCTCGAGCGCGATTCGAACGAGGGATAGCGAGACTCCCAAATCCTTCTCGGACAAGCGGCGATCCCTGGCGTTCGTTAGGTCCGCGTCGCGTCGGGGCGCTCAGATGACCTTCGTGATCCTGGCGAGGCGTTCCGCCGCTTCGGCCGTGAGGCCTTCGTCCCCGAGGATCGTGTACCGTTCCTTGTTGACCTCGTGCGCGTGCACGAGCGCTTGGAGGACCTCGTCGTCCGTCACCCCTAGCGACCGCGCGGTCGTCGGAGCGCCGATTGCCAGGAGGGCCTCGCGGACCTCCTCCCACTTCCCTCCGTGCAGGTACATCATCATGATCGTGCCGACGCCGCACTGCTCGCCGTGCAGCGCGGGCTTCTTCGCGAGCCGGTCGAGCGCATGGGAGAACTTGTGCTCGCTCCCCGAGGCCGGCCGAGAGGAGCCGGCGATCGACATCGCGACCCCGCTCGACACGAGCGCCTTGCAGACGAACCACGCGCTCTCCTCGAGGCGCGGCTTGATCGTCGACGCGTTCTCAATGACGAGGCGCGCGGCGAGCTCGCTCAGCGCGGCTGCGTACGACGAGTAGTACTCGTTCCGCAGGTTCCGCGCGAGCGCCCAATCCTTCACCGCGACGAGGTTCGAGATGATGTCCCCGCACCCTGCGGCCAGGAGGCGGAACGGGGATTCCGCGATGATCGCGGTGTCCATGATCACGGCGATCGGCGTCTGGGCCGCGAGGCTCACCTTCTCCCCGTCCTTCTGGATCGACGCGCGCGACGAGACGACGCCGTCGTGGCTCGCCGCCGTCGGCACGCTGACGAACGGCACGCCGGCGTTGAAGGACGCGCACTTCGCCACGTCGATCGACCGGCCGCCGCCGACGCCGAGGGCGAAGTCGACCGTCCCCTTGCGGATCTTCTCCTCCGCCTCGCGGACCTCCGCCATCGTCGCGTCGGGGATCAGGTACACCGCCGTCTTGACCTTGCGAGCGCCGAGCTCCTTCTCGACGATCGCGCCGGCGATCTTCATCGTCGTCGCGTCGGCGACGATCAGGGCGCGCTTCCCGAGCTTGAGCGACTGACACACCTCGCCGACCTGATGGACCGCGTCGTGGCCCACGACGACGTT
>DASPXQ010000082.1:0-12203 GCA_035637195.1 Thermoplasmata archaeon
CACGAACCCGCTCGAGCCGATCGTCGAGGCCGCGCACGCGGTCGGAGCGTTCGTGCTCGTCGACGCGGTCTCATCGCTCGGGGGCATTCGCCTTCCGGCGGCCGCGATCGGCGTCGACGCGGCGTTCGGCGCGTCCCAGAAGTGCCTCGCGGCGCCGGCAGGCATCACGCCCGTCGCCGTCGCCCCCTCGCTCTGGGAGGCGACCGATCCGAAGGGCGCGGACGGCTGGTACCTGAACCTCTTCACGTGGGAACGGTACGCGCGGGAGTGGGGCGAGTGGCACCCGACGCCGACGACGATCTCCTCGAATCTGTTCTACGCGTTCCACCGCGCGCTCCTGCTGGTCAAGGAGGAAGGCTTGGAGGCCCGCTACGCCCGTCACGCGACGGCGTCCGCCCGACTTCGCGACGGCCTCGCGGGCCTCGGATTCGCGGCGCTCGCGGCGCCGGACCTTGTTTCGAATACGGTCACGTGCGTGTCCCCGCCGCAGGGCATCGACGCGAATACGCTGGTGAAGCGCCTCCGGATGGAGCGCAACATCACGATCTCGGGCGGGCTGGGGCCGCTTCGGGGTAAGACCGTGCGCATCGGCACGATGGGCACGCAGGCAGAGCCGGACGTCGTCGACCGCCTGCTCGACGCGGTTCGGTCCCTCGTCTGACCGCGTCACGCGTCCGGCAGATACCGCGTCAGCCAGTCGACCGCGCGTTCGTACAGCACGATCTGGTTCGAGATCTTTCGGGGCGCGTGTCCCTCGTCGGGGAACTCGAGGTAGTCGACGACCTTGCCCATGCGTTTCATCGCCTCGACCATCGCCCTCGCCTCCGTCACGGGACAGCGAGGGTCGTGCGCGCCGCCCGTGAAGAGCACGGGAACGCGGATCCGGTCTAGGTAGAAGATCGGCGAGAGCTTGCGAAAGAGGTCCGCGTCCTTGTCCGGGTGGCCCATCTTCTGTCGGTCGTACCGCTGGAGGTACCCTCGCTCGTTCGTGGTCGCCGTGGTCCAGTTGAAGTAGCCGACGATGCTGACGCCGACCCGCCAGAGCTCGGGGGCCTGCTCGAGGCAATGGGCGACCGCGTAGCCGCCGTAGCTCCCCCCGATGATCCCGAGTCGGTCCGGAGGACAGTATCCTTTCTTCACGAGCCACCGGCCCCCGGCGATGATGTCCTGCATGTCGCCACCGCCGAGGTCGCGGTCGCTGATGCGACGCCACGCGCGTCCGTAGCCCGTGCCGCCGCGGTAGTTCGGGGCGAGGATCGTGAAGCCCTGGGCGACGAGGAGCTGCGGCCGGACGTACCATTCGTTCACGGTCTGCGATTCCGGGCCGCCATGCGGCCAGACGAGGGCCGCGTTGCGGGAGCGGTTCTTCGCCGGCACGAACAGCCACGCGGGGATGTTGCGGCCATCGAAGGTGGGGTACCGCACGAGTTTCCCGTCCGCGAGTTCTCCTCTTGGGAGCTTCGTGGGGCTGCAGTCGATCAGGCGCGTCATCCGTGCTCCCCGCCGCGCGACGAGCCGCTCCGGGAACAGGAAGTTCGATTCCATGTAGAACAGCGTTCGTCCATCCGGCGACCAGAGCGGCCGGGATGCGGATCCGTTCGCGGACGACACGGCGACGGGTCTTCCGCCGTCGCGGCTCACGGACCTCAGCCGAATGTTCCCGTCGTGGTTCTCGAGGAACGCGATGCGCCGGCCGTCCGGAGACCAAATGGGCATCGTCTTGTCCCGGCGGTTCTCCACGAGCCACCGCACCTCGCGCGTTTCGAGGTCCAGCACGCCCAGGTCGAGCGGATCGTGGAGGTTCGAGACGAAGGCGAGTTCCTGGCCGTCGGGCGACCAGGGGCGGGGACGACCGATGTCGCCGCCGATCGAGCTCTCGGACTCCGGGAAGGCGACGATCTTCTCCATGCGCCCAGCGAGGTCGACGAGCCCGACGTAGTCGCGCAGTCCGACGCCCGCGGAAAACGCCAGGCTCCGGCCGTCCGGACGCCATGCGATTTCCGTCACGATGTCGTCCATGTCCGTGAGTTGCTTCGCCTCTCCGCCTGCGACATCCACGACGAACACGTTGTCGCGGTCCCCGTCCCGGTTCGAGATGAAGGCGATCTTCGTCCCGTCGGGCGACCACCGAGGGAACGAACTGTCGAATCGGGTGTCCGTGATTTTCCGGACGCCGGTCCCCGTCACCGGCACGACGTAGATATTATAGTTCTCGTCCCCCTCGAAGTCGGATTGCACCGCGAGGGAGCGGCCGTCGGGCGAGAACTCCGGATTCACGACGGACTGCTCGGACCTCAGCAGGATTTTCTCGCGCTTCATCCGGAGGTCCATCCGATAGACGGACCACTGCTCCCCCTTGTTCGCGGCGCAAGCGAGGGTCCTTCCGTCCGGCGAGACGTCGAAGTTGCCGAGCTGCCAGATCTTGCGCAAGAAGCGGCGCGGCGTGAAGGTGACGGTCCGGCCCATCGTCCCAGCAAGGGGTCCGAAAACGGGACGGGCATAAAAGCCATCTCGCCGGATCCCTTCGCAGGCCGCATGGCCCTGAACGTGGCGTCTCTTCCCATCACGGTCGGCGTCGGCGGGTTTGTGATCCGAGACGGCGCATTGCTCGTCGTGCGGAGGACGTACGGCCCCTCGAAGGGCCTCTGGACGATTCCCTCCGGCTACCTCGAGCCAGGCGAGTCGGTCGCGCAGGCGGTCGAGAGGGATGTTCGCGAGGAGACGGCGGTCGCGGCCCGCGCAGAGGGAATCGTCGGCGTTAGGAACCGCGTCACGGAGGCGGCAAACGACACCTTCCTCGTCTTCGCGATGGCGTACGAATCCGGCGAGCCGCGGCCCGATGGCCGGGAGGTGAGCGAGGCTGCCTTCCGTCCCGTCGAGGAGCTGTCGCTGACAGAGGACTCGGCTCCGTTCACGCGCGCAATCGTCCCGAAGCTCATGCGGGTCCGCGGCATGCGCCTCGATACGTACGCTCCTCCCCTGGGCGATTCCGGGACGCTCGTTTATCTCCTGTACATCTAGGCCGCGAAAGCCTTTAGGCGGACCGCCGTTGCGCGGCCGTGGCCATCACGATCGTGGCTCAATCCCTCGGCACCAAGTACGTCCTCGATGCCGCGGCGCTCGACCGCCTCCGGGGGACCTTGCGGACCGGCGGGCTCGTCGTGCATCCGACGGACACGGTGTACGGGCTTGGAGCGGATCCGTTCCAGCGGGAGGCGGTGGATCGCGTCTTCGCCGCGAAAGGCCGTCCCCGGGATCAACCGATCTCCATCGCCCTCGCCGAACCCGCCGACGTGTTTCGATTTGGGATCAAGTCGGCCATCGCCGAGGCGTTCTGCACGAAGAACCTCCCAGGTCCCTTCACGGTCGTCCTGCGCGCGACGAAGGACGCGCCGGCGCCCGTCGTAGCGGCGGACGGCCGAATCGCGATCCGCGTCCCGGCTCACCCGATCCCGCGTCTCCTCGCGAAGGCGTACGGCCCCATCACCTCGACGAGCGCGAACCTCCACAGTCGGCCGTCCCCGGTGACGTGCTCCGAGGCGCACGAGCAGCTCGGCGATCGCGTCGACGTCTACCTGGACGGAGGCCCGACGCCGCTCGGCGGCGAGTCGACCGTCGTCGACCTCTCCGGGGATCGTCCAAAGGTCCTTAGGCGAGGGGTCCTTCCGACGGGAGCGTAATCCCATGGACGCCTCCGCGCGCGATTCCCTGCTGCGAGCCGGACGGATCTCGCGCGAGGCGCGCGAGCACGCCGTGGGGCTCGTGAAGGAGGGCGCCCTCCTCCTCGACGTCGCGGAGGAGGTCGAGGGGCTCTTCCGCAAACGCGGCGTGCGTCCGGCGTTCCCGACCTGCATCTCGATCGACGACGTCGCCGCTCACTATACGCCCACGCACGACGACCCGCTCCGGTTCCAGCGCGGGAGCGTCGTTAAGTTGGACCTCGGCGCCCACGTCGACGGCTGGATCGCGGATACCGCGGTGACGGTCGAGGTCGGGACGCGGAACTGGACGTCGCTCATCCGAGCGTCGGAGCTCGCCTTGCAGACGGCCATCGAGGCGGTCCACGCGGGCGTCGCGACCCAGTCGATCGGAGGAGGCATTAGGCGTGCGATCGAGTCCGCCGGGTACCGGCCCGTCCGGAACCTGACCGGTCACACGATCGAGCGGTACGTCCTGCACGCGGGCAAGAGCGTCCCGAACGTGCCGCACGGTCACGACGTGCTCGAGGCGGGCGAGGTCGTCGCAATCGAGCCGTTCGCCTCGGCGGGCGCGGGTCACGTCGAAGGCCGGAAGACCGGAAACATCTATCGCGTGCTCCGGCCGAAGGCGCTCCCCCATCCGAAGCCAGACGATTTCTTGCAGACGTTGGCCGAGGAGTTCAAGACGCTCCCCTTTGCGGAGCGTTGGGCGCACCGTCTCGACCCACGTGCACCCGCCCTCCTGAACCAGCTCGTGCGGAGCGGGGCCGTGATGACGTACCCCGCGCTCCTCGATGCCGACGGCGGGATTGTCTCGCAGACGGAGCACACGGTGATCGTCGGCGTGGACGGGGCGGAAGTCACGACCGCGTGAAGCTCGGAACGTTTATTATCGAACGCCCCCATCGACGCCGTCCCTCGGAGCTGCCATCGGTTGAGCGACATCAAGCGAATCGTCTTGGACGTGCTGAAGCCTCACAAGCCGTCCCTCGTGGACATGTCGCTCCGGCTGAGCGGCCTCAAGGGCGTGGATGGTGTGAGCCTCACCCTCGACGAGGTCGACCAGGAGACCGAGAGCGTGAAGGTGACGATCGAGGGGTCATCGATCAACTACCCGAGCGTCGAGGAGGCGTTGCGGGAACTCGGCGCCGTCATCCACTCCGTCGACCTGGTCTCGTCGGGCAAGCGGCTCGTGGAGGACGTCCGCACAGGCCAGGACCACGGCTGATCCTCGGCGCGGTCCTAGCGGGCCTCCTTGATCCGTTGGGCGACCTTCTGCACGATCGACGTCTTGAAAAAATCCGCGCGGACGAGCACGCGGCCCTCCTTCCGCCATGGCGTCGACGGGAACGCCTTCCCATCCTCGACCTTTGGCTCGAGGCCGAGCGCCTTGGCGGCGGTCGCAATCTCCTGCGCGGTCGGCGATTCCACGGCCCACCGCTTCGCGACCCGCCGGCCGTCGTCCCGCGAACGTCCGAGATCGAAATACGCTGGATACAGGACGATCGGGCGATCTCCCTTCGGCATGGGCGCCGTCCGAATCACGACGCCGCCATAAGCCTTTGGTCGGCCGCCGTGCGCCGCCGATATCTTCATTCCCGCGGCCGCTTTGTCCGGCCCGATTTCCGGGGGAGCACGATGGAGGACGACCGCTCGGAGCTCGTGGATTTTGCGGTGGACTACGCGACCAAGAAGGGGGCCTCGTACGCCGAGGCGCGCTACGAGGGCCAGGAGCAGGAATCGTTCATCCTGAAGAACGGAGTCCTCGACGCCCTCTACATCGGCGACGATCGGGGGATTGGGGTGCGGGTCCTCGTCGACGGCGCCCTCGGGTTCACGGCGACGAACTCCCTGACGAAGCCGGACGTGCGCGGGATCGTCGACGACGCGGTGAAGATCGCGAAAGCCTCCCGAAGGCGATCGCGGATCGTCTTCGCCCACGAGGACGCGATCACGATGAACTGGTCCGTCCCGGAGCAGAAGAAACTCGCGGACGTGTCGGTGGAGGAGAAGATCGCGGAGATCCGGTCCGTCGACGCCGACCTGATCGCGCTCGGCTTGAAGATACCGGCCCGTACGTTCCAGCTCAACAACAACCGGATATCGAAGTATTTCGCGAACTCGGAGGGGTCCCGCATCCGGTCGTACAGCCCGCGGCTGCGGGCGTTCTACTTCCTCACGGTCATGGCCGGGGGCACAGTCGAACAGTCCTACCGGAACTACGGCTGGTCCGGAGGATGGGAGGGCGTGCGGATGTGGGACTTGAGCAAACGCGTGCTCGATGAAGCTCGCTCCATGCAACGGTCGCTGACGGAGGGCAAGAAATCCCCGGAAGGGAAGATGGACCTCGTCGCGGGACCGCAAGTCGCCGGGATCGCCTCCCACGAATCGTGTGGCCATCCGACCGAGGCGGACCGCGTCCTCGGACGCGAGGCGAGTCAGGCCGGGAAGTCGTTCATCCCCCCGGAGGGCGTAGGGATGCGGGTCGGGTCTGAGGTCGTGAACGTCGTCGACGATCCGACCGTCGAGCACTCGATTGCGTACTACGCCACGGATGACGAGGGCGTCAAGGCGAGGCGGCGATATCTCTACAAGGAGGGCCGCGTGACGGAGTTCCTTCATAACCGGGAGACGGCGGCGGCGCTGGGCACCCGGAGCAACGGCGCGTCACGGGCGGTCAACTACAACCTCGAGGCGATCGTCCGGATGGCGACCACGTTCGTCGAGCCGAAAGACTACGCCGTCGACGAGATGCTTGAGGAAGTGAAATTCGGCGTGTATATGAAGAGCTTCATGGAATGGAACATCGACGACAAACGTTACAATGCGAAGTACGCGGGGCGGGAGGCGTACCTCGTCGAGAACGGGGAGGTCAAGCATCCAGTCCGCGGGACCGTCATCGAGCTCACGACGCCTGCCTTCTGGTCGGCCGTCGACGCCGTGGGGAAGGACCTCGATTTCGAGGCCGGATTCTGCGGCAAGTCCGATCCGGGTCAGGCGCTCGACGCGAGCATGGGCGGCCCGACGATCCGCCTCCGCAATGTGTATCTGAGGTGATCCGATGGAAGACATCGCCTCCCGGATCGTCGAGAAGGCCATCTCGTTCGGCTGTCAGGATGCCGTCGCCGACGTCGTGACGAACCGCTCCTATCAGATCCGTTTCGCACGGAACGAGCCGGTGATCAGCAATCGCTGGCGCGAGTCCAGCGCGGCCGTCTTTTTCGTGTACCGGAAGCGGGTTCTCGCGAGCGACATCAAGGACCTTTCGCGGGCGGACGAAGCCGTGGAGCGCCTCGTGAAGATTGCCAAAGGATCTCAAGAGAATCCGGATTACGCCGGCATCGCAAAAGGGCCGTTCAAGTACGCGCGCACGCGACCGGACCCGAAGGTCGTCGCCCTCGACGAAGGGGGCAGGTACGTCGAGGCGGCGATCGGCGGTGCGTTGGACGAAGGCGCGAAGGAATGCGCGGGCTCGTTCTGGAAGTACGAAGACGAACACTTTCTCTCGACCTCGAACGGCGCAGAATCCCGCGACCATCGCGCGAGCCTCTACCTCTCGATCCGTGCCCTCGTCGCCCTCGAGTCGAGCGGCCACGGCATCGCCGCCGCGACAAAGCTCTCTCAGTTCGACCCCGCGAAGGCGGGCCACAAGGCGGGTCGCATCGCGGCGCTCGCGCGCGATCCGAAGCCGGGCAAGCCGGGGCGGTATCCCGTCATCTTCGACCCGCTGATTTTCGGCTCGCTCTCGGACCAAGTTGGCGGTCGCCTCGGCGCCTGGTATGTGCTCGCGGGGCTGTCGCCGTACGGCAAGAAGATCGGCAAAGCGGTCGCCTCGTCGCAATTCACCCTGTACGAGGATGGATCGGCCGACTCGATCGCCCGCAAGCGGTTCGACGCCGAGGGGGTGCCCACGCGGCGGAACGTGCTTGTGAACAAAGGCGTCCTGAAGACCTACCTTCACAACACGACGACCGCGAAGAAGTTCAAGACGAAGACCACGGGGAACGCGGGGCTCGTCTCTCCAGAGCCCAACGCGTTGTTCGTCAAGCCGGGCGACTGGACGAAGGACGAGATCTTCTCGGAGGTGAAGGACGGACTCTGGCTCACGAACACGTGGTACACGCGCTACCAATCGTACGTCACCGGCGACTTCTCGACGATCCCGAGGGATGGCATCTTCCACATCCGGAAAGGAGAGGTCGTCGAAGCCTGGAAGGACGTTCGGCTGACGGACAACATCCTCCGCATGATGAAGAACATCGTGGCGCTGAGCAACAAGCCAGAACAGATGATGTGGTGGGGCGAAGTCAGCATCCCGAACTTCGTGCCGTACGGCCTCATCAAGGACGTCGGCATCACGAAGTCCGCGGAATGAGCGGTCTAGCTCGCCGGGCCCTCGATGAGCACCGCGTTGATCACGCCGTCCTGGCCCGGACGCGATGTGACCCGGGCGAGGCCGATCTCCGTCTGAACCGTCGCACCGCGCGTGATGATGTTCCGCGTGACGAAGTTCGGATTCGATGGGTTCGCCTTCACGGTGATGATCTTGACTTTCTTCGTCGCGGCCGTGCGGCGGTCGAGGACGTTCGCGTGCTCGGCCTTTAGGATACGCACCTTCCGGTTCCCGCCTTTCGTCCGGTAGAGTTTGAGGCGCTGCGGTCCGATAAACGCGTACTGCTGCTCCCGACCGATCTCTCGCTTGCGCTTCTTCCGCAGCGGTCGATACCGACCGCCGGTCGGCTTCCGTTTCGAACGTCCTTGCCAGAGGGCCACGATCGAACCTCGAGGGATGCGTCCCAAGGACCCGGGTCTATATGACGGTTGCGCCGCTAGCCGAGGTTGAGATAGCCGTACGCGAGGACGTTCGCAATGAGGAACCCCAGCAGTGCGCCTCCGTTCAGGAGAGGGAGGCCGGCTTGTGGCTTCCCCTTCAGGACGAATCGCATCAGGAACAGGAACCCGAGTAGGCTGCCGACGACCGTGGCGATTGCGATCCACTCATTCGAGGGGATCCCGATAAAGTAGCCACCGGAAGGGGACAAGAACGTGAATGCAGAGACGCTCAGAATCCCCGGGATGATGAGGTCGCCAAGCCCGATGAACATCGCCTCTCGTTCCTCCCCGGAGGCGACCTGCTCCTTCAGGCTCTTCTGTTCCCGGAACGAGTAGCCGGCTTTCTTCGGGATCACGAGGAGGATCGGGAGACGCTGGCTCGTGAGCTCGTCCGCGAGCGTGATCATGTGCTTCGTCCGGTAGACGGCCCAGGCGTCGTACACCGCGAGGGCGAAGAGGAGCAGGATCGCGGGCACGATGCCGAACGAGATCCCGAGGATCGCGGTCACGCCCGCCGCGGTCATGATCCCGACGGCGTCGACGACATACCACTCGGGGAACTTCACGAGCACGTATACGATGAGCCCCGCCAGGACGAACGAGATCAGCGTGGACACGTTGACGAGCAAATCCCCGTCGATGGCGCCGCCGGAGGCATAGTAGAGGCCGAAGTACAGAGGGAGAAGGAGGATGAACGCGAGGGTGACAAAGATCGAAGCCATGATCACGTACTTCGCGAGATTCTGGCGGCGGTAGCGTACGAGGCCGAGGATCACGGCGGTGAAGGCGAGGATCATGACGATGTAGACGGCCGTGTTCGTCACGTCGGCGGGGTTCGAGAACGCCTGGAAGCCGCCCGCGAAGAAGAGGGGCGAGAGGGCGATCGCGAGGATCTGGCTCCCTACGAGAATCGCGGCCATCGCCGCAATCGAGGCGTATTCCCGGCGCATGGGCCGCCTACTCCCGTGTCACGCGTCCGAACGCCACGGTCCCGGCGATCTTCTCGATGAACACCTTCACGATCGAACCCTTCGCGGTCCCGGGAACGTAGATCACGTACTTGTCGAGTTTCGCGATCCCGTCGCCCTTCTTCCCGATGTCTTGGATCATCAGCTCGTAGACCTTGCCCTCGACGAGGGGCGCTTCCTCGACCTTCGCGGCCTTCTTGACCGCCTTCACGGGCCGCCGGGCCCCGCACGCGTCACATTCGAGCATCGCGATGCGGTCCTCTTTCACGAGCCGCGTGTCGGGGCGGCCGCACTCTTGGCACAGGACGTACGCGTCGACGTAGGACTTGATTCGCTCTTCGAGCTGTTGCGCCGTGACCTTGCTCTTGAACACGACCCGCCTCCCTTCCAGCGCTCCCGCGGTCCCGAGCTCCCGCAGAAGGTACGTAAGGACCATATCCGGGTCCCGTCGGATCGCGCCGACGATGTCCTCGAAGTTCCGGAGGATCGTCGTCTTCCCCTCGATCACGACGTCGGGGGCCGGGACCTGGAACCGCTCTCCGCTACTAAGGGCGGCCGGAAGGGCCTTCTTCGCGCGGGTGAGGAGCTGGTCGTAGCTGAACGTAGACACGAAGGACGACGAAGCCCAGGGTCGGTTTAAAGGTTGTGGGCTCAAGACGCGGCGGCGCGAACGAGGCCCAAGTGAATCGGCGAAGGCCGCAGCGGACGGGATCGCAATTCCGGATGGAATTGAGACGCGACGAAGTAGGGATGCCCCTTGAGCTCGAGGACCTCCATGCGCCGGCCGGCGTCGGAACGGCCCACGTACCGCAATCCGGCGTCCTCGAGTTTGGCGATGTACGCCGGGTTGATTTCGTAGCGATGTCGATGCCGTTCGAAGATCTTCGTGGACCCGTAGAGCTTCGCGGTCATCGAGTTCGGCTCGAGGTCGATCTCGTGCGCGCCGAGCCGCATCGTCGCGCCCATCCCCTTGACGCTCCGCTGCTCCGGCAGCAGGTCGATGACCGGGTGCGGCGTCTTTGGATCGAACTCGGAGCTGTTCGCGTCCTTGAGGTGGAGGACCTCCCGGGCGAAGCCGACCGTCGCGAGCTGGAACCCCAGGCAGACGCCCTGGAACGGGACGTCGTTCTCCGCCGCGTATCGGGTGGCGACGATCTTCCCCTCGATCCCCCGATCCCCGAATCCACCCGGCACGAGGATGCCGTCCGATCCCTCGAGCGCCTTCGTCCCGTGCTTCTCGATGTCGAGCGACTCCACCCACTTGAGGTTCACGCGCACGCGGGCGTGGGCGCCCGCATGGTGGAACGCCTCGATGTGGCTGATATACGAATCTTTCAGGTGGGTGTACTTGCCCACGAGCGCGATCGTGACCTCCTTCTCGGGGTTCTTCAGCTTCTCGAGGTACTCCTTCCATTCCCGCATGTCCTCGGCCTTCGGCTCCAACTGGAGCGTCTTCATGATGTACTCCGTCAGGCCTTGGCCGTCGAAGAGGAGCGGCACATCGTAGATCGTGGAGGCGTCCGGCGCGCTGATGACGCCCTCGACCGGGACGTCGCAAAAGAACGCGATCTTCTTCTTGATGTCCGGTTCAAGGGAGTGCTCGCCGCGCGCGACGATGACGCTCGGTTGGATTCCCATGGACCGGAGTTCCCGCACGCTCTGCTGGGTCGGCTTCGTCTTCTGCTCTCCGACCGCGCCCATGATGGGCACGAGCGTCGTGTGGACGAAGAAGACGTTCTCCTTCCCGATCTCTTGGCTTAGCTGGCGAACCGCCTCGAGGAACGGCATCCCCTCGATGTCGCCGACGGTGCCCCCGACCTCGACCAGGACGATGTCCGCGCCCTCCTTCTCCCCCACGCCGCGGAGCTGCGCCTTGATCTCGTCCGTGACGTGCGGGATGATCTGGACCGTCTTGCCGAGGTAGTCGCCGCGTCGCTCCTTCTCGATCACCGCGCGGTAGACTTTCCCCGTCGTGATGTTGTGGTCCCCGGTCAAGTTGACGTCCAGGAATCGCTCGTAGTTGCCAAGGTCCAAGTCGACCTCGGAGCCGTCGTCGAGGACGAAGACCTCGCCGTGCTGGTACGGATTCATCGTGCCCGCGTCGACGTTCAGATAGGGATCGATCTTGATGGGGCAGACCTTGAGTCCCTTCGACTTCAGCAGGACCCCGATGGAAGAGGTGCTGATCCCCTTTCCGAGGCCCGACAAAACGCCACCCGTGACGATGACATACTTCACGTCAATTCACGGGATTGGTCCATTGGGCGAGTTCCACTTATAGTTTACGTCACGAGTGGACGAACACCGCCTCAGGATTCACGCCCAGGCTGGCGACGAAGGCCGACGCGATGCGCCACATGTCCCGGCGGGGAATCATGCCGACGAACGGTTTCGGGTCCGCGCTCAGCTCGGCGAGTCCTTCGACGTACGCCTCGACTTGGACGTTCGCGCCACCTTGTGCGTCCCACGCGCCGACCGAGAGCACGCGCTTCCCCGTGACCCAGATGCTGCCCTTGACGAGGGTCACGTGATTGGTGGAAAAGGAGTCGACCTGCATGCCCACGGACTCGCCGTACGCGTTCGCAGCGTGAAGCATCGCTGCCGCCGCCTGTCCGGCCAAGAAGAATCTCGCGACGCTCCTCCCCACGCCCCCACGAGGCCCGTGTCGCCGAATAATCTTTTGACGGCGGCAAAACCCTTAATG
>DASPXQ010000083.1:0-3543 GCA_035637195.1 Thermoplasmata archaeon
GGAAGCTGAGCACGGAGCTTCTCCAACTCCGCCCGGAGAATCGCTAGGTGGACTGAGAACACCGACGCCGCACGCCATTCCTCCTCCGCGAGACTCGCCAAGCCTACTCCCGGGACCAGATAATTCGAGTACCCATACTGAATCATTTCCGTCGAATTGGAGCATCGCGCTAGTTCGATATTGGGGCCGCACCGAGGACGACTGCATGCGGAAATATGAGACGAATCTCCATGATTCGGGGCGATCCCGTCCCCATGGACGGAAGGCACGGTGATTCGTCCCCCGGGAGTAAACCCACGTGAGTCTACTCCCCGCCGGGAGCATCCTAATACGAAGTCGATTTTCCGGTAGCAGTTCCTTGTTGTCCGCCGGTCAAGCGAGTCGCTTTTCAAGCCGCTCGAACTCGAGCGGGCCCCGGAGGAATCGTTGGCCCGGAGGGGAATGGAAAGGCACGATGTCGCCGGTCCGCCGGTAACCGCGGCGCTCGTACCAAGCTAGTAGTTCGCGCCGCACCGTCAGGACGTACATCGCGATGACGCGCGCGCCAAGTTCGCGCCGCGCGTAGTCCTCGGCGGCCGCGACGAGCGCGCGCCCGAGCCCCGAGCCTTGTTCGGTAACGCGGACGGAGAGCAGGCCGAGGAAGGCCACCCCGTCCTCGCTGCGCTCGAGGTGGACGCAGCCGACAATGTCGCCATCGCGCAGCCCGAGGAGGACAACGCTCGCATCCTTAGCGAGGAGCGCAAGGAACCCCGCCTCGTCGATGCGCGGGCCGGCGATGAGATCCGCCTCGCTTGTCCAGCCGCGGCCCGTGGCGTCGCCACGATAGGCGCCGTTCACGATGGCGGCGACGACCTGTGCGTCCGAGGGCACGGCAGGGCGGAAGGTGATACTCTTGGCATCGGCCATGGTGGGACATGCGACGCAACGTCGTTTAGGCAAAAAAGCCGATGGGCGTTCCCTCGTGCAGCCGGCGACCTGACCTGCGCTTGCAGAACTTGCGGGAGAACAAACTAGCGCTCGGCCCCACCCCGCCGGGAGCATCCTACCATTACGTCGAGCTTCCGGTGGCAGGTCCTTACTGTCTGCCCCTTCCCGGTTCGCTGTCTGAGTCGGTCAAGTCCGACGGGATTTATACCGCGGGCATTAATGCTCCCTCGTGGAAGCGTTGCGAGTGGCCCTTGAGGACGTTCGTGCCGCCGAGTCCATCGTCCACGAAATCGCCTTTCGAACCCCCACCATCCGGTATCTCGGGGCAGATGACGATGGACTCTGGTTAAAGTTGGAAAACCTTCAGCGCCTCGGATCGTTCAAGATCCGCGGCGTCTGGAACGGCCTTCGCCGCATGCACGCCCAGGCCCGCTCCCGCGGAGCCGTCACGTTCAGCTCCGGGAATTTCGGCCTTGCGTTCGCCTGGGCCGCGACTCGATTGGGCGTGCGCTCTCGAGTGATCGTTTCGGAAACCGCGAACCCCTCGATCGTCGCGCGCATTCGCGACGAAGGCGCGACGGTGGAAACAATGCCCGCGGCGGATATCTTCCGAATCCTCGAAGAGCAGAGCTGGCGCTCCTGGGAGGCCACGTTCCTGGACCCTGTAGGTGACCCTCAAGTGGTGGCCGGCGCAGGGACCATTGGATTGGAATTCCTCGATCAGCTTCCGGACGTTCGAACGGTGCTCGTGCCCGTCGGCGGCGGTGATCTAGCCGCCGGGATTGCGGCCGCGGTCAAAGGACTTCGGCCGAGTGCGAGGATTGTCGGCGTTCAAGCGGAAGGCTGTGGACCGCTCCCGGGCGCGCTTCGCACGGGTCGAAGACATCAGATCGACGGTCCCGCGAGGACGATCGCAGGCGGCATCTCGATGACGGTAATCCTCGACGCGATGGCGGCATTTCGCGCCCGCCACCTTGACGGATGTCTCCTCGTCTCGGACGACGAGCTGAGACGCGCCATGCGCGTCCTTGCTTGCGAAGCGAAGGTGGTCGCGGAGCCGTCCGGTGCAGCAACTTTCGCGGCGTGGTCGAAGTACGGCGGGAGCCTCGAACCGCCGGTGGTCGCCATCGTCTCGGGCGGGAACGTGGACCCTGAGGTTCTTGCGGATGTGCTCCGATAACAGCCTTCGCTGAGCAGGTTCCGGGGCGCCCGACGATCCCGATGATGCCGCGTCACTCGGAACGCCGCGATTTGGGCAGCGGTGAAGGAGGGCTATCACGTCGGCTCGTCACACGGAATCCAACCACGACGAACCGGGCCCCAGGTCGTAAGCGTTTGGATCCCACACCAACGGCGTTCACGGAGGAGTCGGTGGCGTGGGCGGGGTGTAGGAACGGGCGTTGGAATACGCCGCCCCCGGTGGGATGACGACAAGTTCCCCTCGCCGGATTCGATCGAGCGTCCGTCGATACACCATCAGCCACAGCACGATGGAGGCTCCGCCGAGGACATCTCCCGTGATCTCCGCCATCGCGAACGCGAACGGGATTTCCGTTGGCTGGGAAGGGAGCGGCGTGAGCGCCAGGAACGTGAACCCGATGACCAAGACGGCGACCGCGCTTCCGACGCCGAGAGCGAGCGCGCGGATGGCCCAGGCTCGGGTGGGACGGTCGAGCAGTCCTTCGACGATCCAGAAGACAGCGAGTCCCGCGAGCACGGCCAAGACGACGTTCACGAACGTGAACGCCGCGTAGCGCGCCGGATTCATGGAGAACGTATACCCCAGCCATGGGAGGAATGTGCCGGAGGTCGCCGCGACGCCTATGTTCCCTAAGAACGCGACGACGACGTAGACGATCATCGTGGTTTGGCTCTGGGTGATGCGCATCGAATGCTCGGGTCCCAGCTCGGACCGACCCGCCCGGAGATTCCGCACACCGATGACCACCAGGATTGCATCGATGAACAAGAACACGGCTAGGGCTCCACCACCGGCGACGAGGCCCGCGGGCCCCGGCCCGATTCCCGTTACCCTCTCCGGGTCGATGGGCGCGAAGATCGCAATCGCAGGCCAGAAAGCAACCACGATTGCGATTCTCAGGACTCGCTCGACCAGTGCCAAGCCCATCGCCGCGGTGAAAAAACGCAGCGCCGTCGCGGTCCTGCTCACTCCCTCCACCCATCCGGAGCAACGTTCCCGCAAACTTAAGCGTGGTGACGATTCTGGGACTCCAGGACCGGTTCGCTCTCTGCAGCAGCACGCCGCGTATCAAGACCGATAATTACCAGCAACGGATTTATCGAACCCCGTGCGCGTGGGTGAACCATCGTATGGGGAGCAGCGTGCCTTTCGTAGCATTAGCGATGCTGACGGCCGCCGTTTCGGCCTCGTCGGAGAAACCGAAGAAGCCCGGGGACGCCCTGAGGCCGGCCTCCAAACCTCCGGGTGCCTCCCGACCGGAACCCCGGGAGCTCGTGGCCTTCCTGCAGATGAACCCGGAGGAGAAGTTCGACATCGAGGCGATCAACGCGATCGACCCGCAGGCTTTGGTCGGGGAGACGCACGGCGACAAACGAGTCCTGCGCGAGGTCCTCCGGACGGCCGAAGCGCTGTTG
>DASPXQ010000084.1:0-5082 GCA_035637195.1 Thermoplasmata archaeon
ACGGGAACGAGAAAGCGTTCCGTCGCGCCCGTGGGGTGATGGAGAACGCCGACGTCGGGTACGCGGTCCTCGGCGGCTTCCACAGCCACACGGGGGCGGACGGGGCGGCCAGCCTCTCCACCACGGACCTCGAGTATGTGAGCGACGAGCTCAGGCGGCTCTCCCGGAGTCGTTCGATGGACCGCGCGGAATGGCTCGAGGTCGTCGTCGCCCTGAAGCCGCGAGAATGGTCGCGCCGCCACGAGGCCGGCTGGACGACGCGGCGGTACCGTCGGAAGCTCGGCTGCACGGTCGCGATTGACCCGACCCACGGGTACGACATGACGATCGGCGGGTACTGGATCGAAGGCGAGCCGGACGGGGTGCCCGGGGCGTGGGACTTGGTCGGCACGAACGAAGCCCGGCTGCTCGTGCCGTGGGCCGACTAGGCGTCGCCAGGACGTAGGCTAGCGGGTCGTCCCCGGCGGGGGTCCACTCCCCGGCGGGGGTCCACTCCATCCGCGTCGCCCGATGCGGCCGCTGAGCAGCTCCTGGATGTGGGCCGGATGCGGCACCATGTCCATGTTCATCGTGTCCTCGCCCGTGTCCACGACGATCGTCCCGATCTTCAGGATCCGCTGGGAGAACGACTGCCGCATGTCCACCCGCTCGAGCTGCGTGTACGGGATCATGGCCGTATTCTTGTTGAGGATCCCGTCTTCGCGGATGATCTTGTTGTCCGTGATGATGTAGCGCGTCGACTTCCGCTTCAGCTCCGCCACCAGGAACGCGAGCAAGGCGAAGAATCCCACGATGCCGGCGAGGATCGTGCTTAGGCGGAGGGAGCCGATGTCGGGGTTCGGGAACGACGCGACGAACCGCGCGATGACCTGGAAGAACAGGACGCCCGCGAGGATTAGCAAGAGGAACGTCGCGACGTAGAAGCGCAGGGAGATCAGCCGGGTCGGCCGCGTGACCAGCAACGTCTTCTCGCCCTCGTACATCGGGCCACCGCTCGCGTCGCCCAACCCAGGGCCGCGATAAAATGGTTTCGACCTGCCGGGCCGCTGGGAATGCCACCCGGTCGGCGGTTCGAACGAAGTTCATATCGTCGGAATGGCGTCCCGGCGAGTACCTCATGACCGTCCTGCTCGGCACCCTCGGATGGCGGCCTCAGAGCCTCATCCCCTCGATCCGCTCGACGGAAGGCCTCGAGCGGGTCGTCTTCTACCACAGTGACCACGCGAAGAGCCGCGAGGCGCGAGCCAAGGTCATCGAGTTCTGTCGCGCCCTCGGCGTGTCCGCGGCGGCGAACGAGGTCAGCGACGCGTTCGACCTGCTGCACGTCGCCTCGCAGATCCGCGCCGACGTCCGGAAGGAGCGCGCGACGGGCGCAGAGATACGGTTCAACATCGCGGGCGGCACGCGGCTGATGAGCAGCGCCGCTCTCCTCGTCTGCGTGCTCGAGGGGATCCCCGCGACGTACGTGCACGACGACACCTACGAAGAGATCCCGCTCCCTCTCCTGCGGATCACCTACGGCGAAGGCCTCACGCCGAAGCAGCGGGAAGTCCTGACGTTCCTCGTGAAGAATCGCGAGAAGGATTTCACCGAGACCGCCCTCGCCCGGGCGTTGGGGGTGCACAAGGCGACGATGAACCATCACCTGCGGGAGCTCGATGCGAAAGGCGCGATCGAACGCGTGCCCGACGCCAAGGATGCGAGGAAGCTGGTCATCAAGCCCGCGCCCGCGATGGACCTTCTTGTGGGGTGAGCGGACGGGCCACCGCACGCTGATTGCGACGATGGGCTTCGACGAACGACACGTCCTGCCGGCGTTGCGGCTGATGCCGTACGACCGGCTGGTCGTCGTCGGGGGTAGGGACACGTTCCGGTCCGCCGGGTTCCGCCGGCTGAAGGACCTCGAACCGTCCCTCCGATCCGTCGTCGTCCGACCGTTCGATCTGCTCGACTCGCTCGGGACCGTTCGGCGGACGATCGTCGACTCGGCCCGCGCGGGACCGGTGCGGCTCAGCGTGAGCGGGGGCACGAAGATCCTGGCGAACGCGGCGATCCTCGCCGCGTTCCTCGAGGGAATCGAGACATGGTATTGCGAGACGACGCCGATCCGGCTGCCGGTCCTCGCTGGCGTCCGCCTAGGCGAACCGTTCCCGGCGTCGGAGCGGGCGATCATGCAACTCGTCCGACGCCCCGTGGCCGTGGAGCGACTCGTCGCCCGGGCCCTGGCCGGCGGGATGTCCCGTCGCACGGCGCTCGCCGCGGTCCGCTCCCTCGCGTCGAAAGGATTGGTGACTCTCGACGTCCGCGCGGGTCGATCGTTCGCCCGGCCATCGGACCGGGCCGCGTTGTTCCGGTCGCACCTCGCGGCTGCTCCGGGAAAGGCCTAAGAAGGGGGAGCCCATGCCGAGCCCGGGGAACCCGGGATGGTCCGCGTCCGAGTGGAGGTCCGCCTCCGCCACGGCGTCACGGACCCCGAGGGCGACAACGTCCACAAGGCCCTCAAACTGCTCGGGTTCGAGCGCGTGAGGGCCGTCCACAGCTCGAAGCTGTTCCGGATCGACCTCGCGACGAAGGACGCGAAGGCGGCCCGCAAGGAGGTCGAGGAGATGTGCCGCCGCCTCCTCGCGAACCCCGTCATCCACGAGTACGTGATCGCGATCGAGAAGTGACCCCCGGTCGGGGCCGTGCGGCGAGGACGGCGTTCCGGGAGATTCTACCTCTGTTCAGAGGTAGGACCGCGGCCGACGCTCGGGTACGGACATGGCCCTCGGGGCTCGATACGTTCGCGAACCGTTTCTCCGCGTCCGAGCGAGACTTCTCGCGGGAACGGTGGCGGCGGCCGAAGGGCGCCTACGTGGCCAGCGCGAGGTACGCGTCGATTTTTCTCAAGGTGCCGGTGGATGGGTTCACTTCGAGGCCGAGCCGCTCCAAAGCCGTTACACCGAGCACGGAGGCGTCACCGGGGCCGCCGAACACGACGCCAACGAAGCCTCGTTGCCCTTCGCACTCAACCGGCGCATCGCCGACGGGCCGTTCCACGGTGCTCCCATCGACGGTCCGGAACCGCTGCTTCCCGACCGGTTGATGCCCGAGTCCTTCAAGGACTTCCGCAGGGACCCAGGTGAGCGTGGACCCCGTATCGACGATGAGTTCGAGCTCTTGCGCCCCCAAGCGATCCGCCGAGGAGATTCGGACTTTCGCCACGACGATTCCCATGGCCTCTCGATGCATCGGATCCATGATATCGCCGGTCCATACAAGTACGTTACCCGCCGCGTCCGGGAGCTTTCCCTATCCTCGCTAGCGGAAGGGAGATGCCGATATGGAAGGATAGAGGTTTAGGCATGGATGCGAGGAAGCGACTGATTGGAGGCGCGGCGTACCTGGGCTTCTTCGGGATACTCGGCGTGGCTCTCATGGTCTACTTCGGCGCGACCAGTCAAGACCGATGGATTGTGCTCGCTAGCGTAGTTGGGGCCGTCTACTTCGCGGCCGGCCTCGTCCTCGTGGGCCTGGTCGTGGCTCACGCCCTGAAGAGAGCGGAGGGTGGGTCCGAAGCGGGACCTATGCTTGAACCGCGGTTCCAACGTTCGATAACTCTGGCGACAGTTGCCTTGCTGCTGGCCGCCTCGGCCACTCTGTTCGCAGCTTCGGTCCTTGCCAACATGGGCTTGGTCGCCGAGGGTCCTATCGGCCTCGTCACGGCCTTCGTTGCGATCGTGTTCGGACTTGACCTGCGAGACTATCGGCGCAAATTCCCACGCCGGTCGATGCCCCGATCGTAGGTCTCGGCCAAAACCAGGTGATTGCGGCACGGCTAACTCGGGCCACCGTTTCTCCCGTGCCCTCCGTCGTTTTCCGCGAGGCCTTTTTGGTGACAGCCTCCTAACGCTCGTCCACCCCGCGTAGGAGCCACGTCGCATCGGAGCGCTCCTCGACCATCGTTGCGCCATGGCGACGGGGAGCGAATCTGACTTTGAGGTGACGGGCGACGCGAGGCGTCTCAGGCGTATCCGCGGATCCGCTCGCGGCGCGGCGGCTCCTGGAGATGGTCCGTCGACATGAGGGACGACTTCTTCGTCTCCCGCTCCGCCGCCCGCACGAAGTCGTCCATCGTGATCCGGTGGCGCTTCCCTCGACGAAGGGCGTTCCGCATCGCTTGGCGCACGACGTTCAGGATCGACCCTCCGCTCAACGGAAACCGGCGGGCGAGCCCCTCGAAGTCGATGCCCTTCGCCAGCGGCGCCTCCTTCGGGACGAGTCGTTCGTAGATCTGCCGCCGTAGGTCCGCATCCGGCATCGGGAACTCTACCGCGATGTCGACGCGCCGGTCGAGCGCCTTGTCCATGACCCGTGCGAGGTTCGTCGCCAGGATCACGACGCCCGGATACGTTTCCATCTGGGACAGGAGCACGTTGACGTCCCGGTTCATCCACGGGGTCGACATGATGCCTCGGCGTTGGAACACCGCGTCGGCCTCGTCGAAGAAGAGCACCGCGCCGCCGTCGAGGGCCGTGTGGAACACGTGCTCGATGTTCTTCTCCGTCTCCCCGACCCACATGTTCTCGAGCTGCGCGTAGTTCACGACGTGCAGCGGCCGGCCGAGCTCGCTCGCGATCGCCTCCGCCGCCATCGTCTTGCCGGTGCCCGGAGGCCCGGCGAACAGGAGGCTGAGCCCCTTCGTCCTCCGCATGACCTTGCGGAGCCCCCATCGGCGGTACATGAGGCCCTTGTTCCGCAACTCCGTCAACGCGTCCTGCAGACCCTCGCGCGTTGTGTCGGCGAGGACGAGGTCCGCGATCGTGAACCCGGGCTGGACGACCTGCGCGATCGGCCTCGAAGGCTCGTGGAGGTGGGGCTCCGGCGCCTCATGCTCGTCTTCGGCCTGGTAGACCTCGACGCCGGCGTCGAGGAGGTGGACGATCCGGCGCACGTCGTCGCGGGACACGTGCCGGCACGACTCTCGGATGCGGCCGCACTTCGGGCACTTCACAATCCACTCGTCCCGGTCCTCCTTCGCCATTCGAGATCCCCCGAGGCGGACGGCGGCGTTCCGCCGCACGGTCCGGCGGGCGAACACAG
>DASPXQ010000085.1:0-23349 GCA_035637195.1 Thermoplasmata archaeon
CAGCCAGCTCCTTCTGTCTGCCCGCAAACAGCTCGGGATTCCTCACTGGCTTTGTAAAATCGTAGGGATTGGCGAAGGATTGGCTCACAAGAAAATGTATGGTCGCTGAAGGTTAAATGCTTTCCACGGGATGCCGGAAGGCGCCGGGCTCCCCGGCCTAGAGGAACTTTTCTCTCCAGACTCACATGTCCGGGGCCGCGGGGGCCGCGGGCTCCGAGGGGGCTGCGCGTCGGCCGCGGAATAGGGACGGCAGGATCGCAATCGTGTTGAGCCCCGCCAGCCAGAGGTACGTCGTCCGGATGCCCTGCGCGAAGAGGAGGCGCTCCGCAGAGGAAATCGCGCCGGGGTCCCCGGACGACAGGATCTGCGTCACGAGGTCGTACCGCACGGTGAAGGTCATGATGAGGATCGCGAGGTTCAGGCTCACCGTATATCCGATGTTGAAGAACGTCGCTCGGAACCCGGACGCGATGCCGCGCCGTTCGGCCGGGACGGAGCCCATGATCGAGCTGATGTTCGGCGACGCGAAGAACCCAAGCCCGGCTCCGAACAGCATGATGTAGAGGACAAGGTGCGAGTACTGGGTGGAGGCGTCCGTCGTCGAGAAGAGGTACAGCGAGAGGCTGATCGCCGCTAATCCCGTGGTCGTGAAGGGGACGTGGCCGTACTTGTCCGAGAGGCGACCACTCAGGGGGCCGCACGCGAGCGTCGCGACGTCCATCGGTAGGATGAGGACGCCCGCGGCGAGCGGGCTCAGCCCGAGGACGAGCTGGAAGTACAGGCTGAGGAGGAGCAGGACGGCGCCGAACGCGATCGCGTTCAGGAGCTGGGCGACGACGCCGCCCGTGAACTCGCGGACACGGAGCAGGCGCAGGTCCAGGAGCGGATGCGGGATCCGGTGCTCGACGTACGCGAACACGGCGAGGCCTCCGAACGAGAACGCGAGGAGCGCGTCGACGGTCCCCGCCTCGCTCACTCCGTACGCGGCGAGGGTGAGGGCGAGCAGGAGCGCCATGATGAACCCGGTGAAGCTCACGAACCCGGCCCAGTCAATCGGCGCGCCTCGGTCCAGCTTCGCGATCTCCCGGAGTCGGAAGTGCGCCCACGCCGTTCCGAAGATCCCGATCGGGACGTTGATGTAGAAGAGCGCCCGCCAGTCGAGGATCGACAGGATGACGCCGCTCACGGTGAGGCCGGCCATCGAGCCCATCCGGAACGCGACCTGGTTGATGCCCAGCGACAGGCCGAGCTCATGGGAAGGCGTCGCGTCCACGATCATCGCGGCGCTGTTCGTGAAGAGGATCGCGGAGCCGAGGCCCTGGAGCGCTCGGAACCCAATCACCTGCGCCGGATTCGTGGCGAGGCTCGTCAACAGCGAGCCGAGCGTGAAGACCGCGAAGCCACTCGTGTACAGCTTCACGCGACCGACGATGTCGGAGATCCGGCCGACCAGCAGGAGGGCGACCGTGCTCCCGAGGACGTACGCTTGCGTGATCCAGATCGCCTGTTCGGCGTCGGCGCCCAGACTCGCGGCGACGCTCGGGAGGCCGACGATCACAATGCGCGAGTCGAGCCCCGCCATGAGGACCCCCACGGTCGTGACGGTCAAGACCGTCCACTTGTACTCGATTCGAACCGCCTCTGAAACGCGACCTCGCGGGCGGCGATGGCCCGGCGCACTTTGAATTTTCGTCACCCGGCGGGGTGACAATGCCGACGGGGGGCGTCTCAAGCGACGCTGACGCTCTGGATCGGATGGTGGCGCGCAATCAGATCCCGCGAGACGCGCAGGTTGCGGCCCTCCTTCCCGATCGCCCGGCCCTTCTTCGTGGCCTCGACGGTCACGGTCGCGTGGGTGATGTCCCCGCGCTGCTCGAGCTGGACGGACTTGACGTCGTAGTTCCGGAAGACGTTCGCGACGAACTTGTCCGGCTGGTCGGAGTACTCGACCACGTGGATTTCCTTGTTGATGAGCCGCTTCAGTTTCGCGATATTCTCGCCCTTCTTCCCGATCGCTTTCCCGATGTCGCCTTCCTTGACGACGAAGATGAGCTTGTCGCCCGCGTCGACGCAGTCGACGACCGTCGAGCGGGTGAGGTCTTGGAAGAGGGCGACGTACTTGATCGTCTGCTCGTCGAAAACGATCTCGGCCATGCGAATCCTAGACGCTCAGGATGTTCGACTCCCCGGGGCTGACGACCGCGATCGCGGCGACGGAGAACGGCACCCCGCACGCGGCCCCGAGGTCGACGTTCGTTCCGGGGAACCGGAAGGTCCGGACCTCCCCGAGCGCGTTCGCGGCGGCCTCCGGGCAGTTCGACGCGAGGACCACGAGCTTCGCGGCCTTCGCTTTCGCGGCGCGGCGGACCTCCCGCAGGCCGAACCGGACGTCGCCGGTGTCCGTCGCGACCCGGAGGGCGCGGGACACGTCGATCACGGGACGACCTCCTCGATCGGTTCTTTCGGCTCGACGGGTGCCGGGGGCGGTGTCGGCGGCACGGCGGGCTTCGCCTTCGGCACCGAGACGGCCTTCGGCAGTCCGGCCGGAGGCTTGTAGATCAGGTTCACGGCGCCCGTGCCCAGCGTGACGGGCTGGCCCACGATGACGTTCTCCGCGACGCCGTCCAGGTAGTCGACCTCCCCGGTGATCGCCGCTCGGAGCAGGTGGTGCGCGGTGATCTCGAAGGCGGCGCGGGCGAGGACGGACGACTTGCGGCCCGAGATGCCGTGGCGGCCGATCGCCTTCACGTCCCCGTCGTTCGTCATCATGTCGGAGACGAGCATGATATGTCGGATGTCGACCGTCAGGCCTTGCTCCTGCAGCGTGTTGTACGCCTCGTTCACGATCGCGTTCCGGGCGGCCTCAATCCCGAGGACCTCGTAGATCTCCTGGATCGAGTTCGTCGTGGTCCTCGAGGCATCGACGTACGGGAGCTCGAGGATCTTCGAGAGGTTCGAGCCTTCCGTGTAGATCACGTACCCATCCCCGCGCTTCTTGATGATCGCCCGCGAGACGCCGTCGATTCCTTTGATCTTCATCGTGCGGACCTGTTCGACGAGGCGCTGGAGCTTCTTGAAGGAGGGCTCGCCCGCCTCGACGACGAGGGCCTTCGTCTTCCGCTCCGCGTTGCCGACCTGGCGCTTGACCTCCTCGATTTCCCCGAACTTCTTCATCTTCTCTTCGAGCTCGGTCCATGTCACGCCGCGGGATTTCATGCGGTGCTCGTCCGGGTACGCGAGGACCCGCATGTTCACGAGATCCGTCTCGATCGACGCGATGTCCTCCATCGACGTCATCTCGATCTCCGTCGCGATCTTCCGCATCTTCTCGAGGTCGTTGTGGCCGGCCTTGACGTACAGCTCCATGATCGGAGTGGACGGCACGCGGCGCGCGTCGACGATCTCGATGAGCCGCGGCAGTCCGAGCGTGACGTTCATCTCCGCGACGCCGGCGTAGTGGAACGTCCGCATCGTGTTGTGCGTGATGACTCCATCTCCCGTTGTGAAGGTCTCAAGCCCGGGTACGGACAGGTCGTAGACGGGCTTCGCGGGAGCCGGGACGTTCTCGATTTCGACGATTTCGTCCCAGAACACGTCCTCATCGATGAGGGCGCGGAGTTGCCGCAACTCGGCGTCGACACGAATCCCAAGTTCGTCAGCCCGTGCCGCGAACCGCTCGATGTAACGCTCGAGCGTGGCGCGTCCAATTCGCTGTCGGCGCGTGAAATTGTTCACGTCCCGCGTTGGAACGTGGAGCTTTCGCGCGAGATGCCACAGCACCAGCCCGAACCCGCTGACCATGTCGACCGAGTCGTAGGAGTACCGTCTTCGTGGCACCTCGCAAAGCCGATCGAGCTGTCCCCGTTTCTCCTCCGATTCGAAGCCGATGGCGTCTCGGAATGCGGGAGCGTACCGTGCGGGGATCGAGAGGACCGTCTGGCGACCCTGCGCACCTTTGGTCGAGACAATTCCGAAGCGGGCGAGGAGGAGGGCTACCCCGTCGATGAGCTCCTTCGAATTCGAGCTCGCGCGAATCGCGCCGCGGTCGACGGTGACGTTTCCATCCCCCTCGAAGTAAGCCCGAAGGAGCGCGGCCACGCACGCATCGGTCGCGCCGAACATGAAGTCCGGAACCCGCTTTTGCCCGGAACCCGCGCCGCACGCGGATCGGAGGAACTCCGCCAGGACGACCGATCGAATGTGCACGTCGTGGCCAGGCGCGAAGCCGCGGTCGTTGTCGTGCTCGGCGTATCCCACCCCGAGTCCATCCGCCACCGACCGAGTCCTGCGAAGGAACGACTCGTTCGTGTTCGAGATGTTCACGTAGTACCGGGCGGCCCAGCCTTCGGAAAGATACGCACCGAGGAGCCAGCCCACGGACGCGTCGAGCGAGAGCGTCTCGGGGATTCTCGCGCGGCTGTGGTTTTGGAAGGGATAGACGTATCCATCGTCGATGCCGAATTCCCCTTTTCCGCGAAGTTGGCGAGAGAGGGCGGCGACACCACCGGGCACGACGAAGTCGTGGCCAAACCCTTGCCGCCAGGAGCGACCCATCGCCCTCGCCTTCGCCACCTCGCTCCCGTACCAATAGCAGTCCCGAGGAAGGATGTCATCGAGCTCGAGTTCGCCCGCGGGGGAAGGCACGCCCCACCTTCGGACGACGGGGATGCGATCGCCTCGCTGCAGCTTGCGGCCGAGGACGGGTACAATCCGTCCTCCGCGTCGGCTGATGAACGAGTGGTTCGCGGTGGCAACGACATCCCGGCCGGATCGGGTCCGGATGCGGAGGAGCTCCTCCTCGTGACGGTGACGGCTGGCCGACCGCACGGGTTTCCACAGCACCTTGCCGTCCTCGGAAAGACTCGGTACTTCGATGGAGGTGTTGCGCGGGAGATCGCACCATTCCGTCGGGCCTTCGCGGTCCACGGTCCACCGGTCCATCAGTCCATCCACGAATGGACCGATCGGGACCACCCGCACGCGCCCCGCCTCGCGTACGATGATCTTCTCGTCGTACGGGATGCTCATCTGGGTGCCCGGCTCGCCGATCGACTGCGCGGACACGATCCCCGCGGATTCGTTCGCATCGATCGCGTGCAGGTCGAACTTCTCGCAGATCTTCGTGAGGACCTCGTTCAGCCGCTTCTTCGACAGCTTGAGGCCGTGGATCTTCTTCGCGATTTCACCCATGACGGATCGCGGGAGCCATCGCTCGATCTCCTTGAGTCCATCGGCGATCTCCTGCTCCCCCGACGTCAGCGGCGGCGCCTTCACCGGGATCGTCAGAGGCGTCTCGGGCTCCGCCTCCGCCGCTTTCGCGGCGACCTTCCGGCCGCGCGGGGCCGGCTTCGCCCGCTCCTTCCTCGGCGCGGGCTTCGGCTCCGGCAGGGCGGCTCCGAGCTTCTTGAGGACCTTCTCCGCCTCCTTCTTCGGGAGGAACTTCGCGAGCCGATCGATCTTCGAGGCGGCGAGCTTCTCGAGCGTGAAGCCCGCATCCGCCAGGAGCTCCGCCGTCTTCTTCGAGATCCCCCGGTTGCGCAAGGCTTGGACCGTCGCGGCGCGTGCCATGATCATTCCTCCGACGGAGGCTCTTCCTCCTCGACCTCGACCTCTTCCTCGGAGATCTCAACGTACATGTCTTTCTCCGTGAGGCCGTACGAGGCCATCTCCTGCTCGCGCAGGCGCTCCTTCCAGGACGGTTCCTCGCCGAGGACCTCCTGGAGGATGTCGTCGATGTCGACCGCGCGGCCCTGGACGCTCCGGCTCGGATCGACGCCGTCCTCTCCGAACCGGAACTGGATGATCGTGTCCGCCGTGTTACGGACCGTGCCGTCTTCCTTGACCTTCAGGTCCTCGAGGGCGTTGATCAGCCGACGCTGCATGTAGCCGGACCGGGACGTCCGGACGGCGGTGTCGACGAGCCCTTCGCGCCCGCCCATCGCGTGGAAGAAGTACTCCGTCGGATGGAGGCCGCTCTTGTACGACGACTTGACGAACCCTTTCGCCTCCGCGCCGAGGTCGCCTTTCTTGAAGTGCGGCAGGGTGCGGTTCCAGTAGCCGCGACTCAGGCGCTCGCCCCGGACCGCCTGCTGTCCGATCGACCCGGCCATCTGGGACAGGTTCAGCATCGAGCCGCGCGCCCCGGACCGGGCCATGATGACGGCGCTGTTCTCGATCCCGAGGTGCTTCCCCGCGATCTGGCCGGCCTGGTCCCGCGCGCGTCCGAGGATCTTCATCGCCTCGACCTCGAGCGTCTCCTCGAGGGAGCGCCCGGGCATCTGCTCGAGCTCCCCGCGCTTGTACGATTCCACGAGGCCCTCGACTTTCTCGATCGCGGCCTTGAGGACGTCCGAAATCTGTTTCTTCGCTTCCTCGGGGATATCTTCGTCGTCGATGCCGGTCGTGAAGCCTCGGATCATGATCGCCCCGATCGCCATCTTCGTCGCCTTGTCGATGAACACCCGGGCCGCGTCCGGCCCGTAGTCCCGGGCGAGTTTGTCCACGATCTTTCCCTTGAACGCCCCAACCGCGTTCTCGTCGATCGTCCCCGAGCTGATCACGCCCTCCTTGATGACGACGAGGGAGTCTTCCTCCTTCAGCTCCTTGAGCCCGATGTCGCCTTTCGGCGCGATCGACGACTTGAACGTCATGCTCAGATCCTTGGGCAGGATCGCAGAGAACAGGGCCTTGCCGGACCAGAACTCCTTCCCCCCTCGCTTGATGTCGGCGGGCGGCAGGTCGCGGATGTCGATCTTGGTCAGGATGTAGGTGACTTCCTCGCGCGTGAACTTGCTCTCCTTGTGCGTCAGGAGGAAGGACCCCGTGATGTGGTCGTGGATGCCGCCGATGACCGGGCCTCCGAACCGCGGGGAGAGGATGTGCTCCTGGACCCGCATGAGGACGCGCGCCTCGGCGCGGGCCTCCTCGCTCTGCAGGACGTGCAGGTTCATCTCGTCCCCATCGAAGTCAGCGTTGTACGGAGGACAGTTCCCGGTCAGGATTCCGTTCGCAAAGAACGTGTGCGTGTCCGCCGCCGTCGTGATGTCGTAGACTTGAGCCGATTCCGCAGGACCGATTCCGACGACGGGGTCAAACAGGAGGCCCGCTTCCGCATCGAACGCCGACGTTCGAACCCATTCTTCGAAGGTTCGGCTGTTTGAGGGCATCTTGAGGCCCCGCGATGACCTGCGACGGCTCCGCCACCCGTACAGAGTGGATACCGGGATTCCCGATTCGATGGCCACGTCCCGGATTCGGTCCCTCGGCCACTTCCCCATGGTCCGTACGCGGCGGAGGGCGTCCTCCCGCAGCCGCAGGGTGCTGGATGCCTCCCTCAGGAAGCCGTACGCGAGCTTGGCTTTGGCCTCAGCCTTTCCGTTATATGCGTATCCCACGCGCCCAAAGAAATTCATCAGGCTCCTTGATCCGGACCGGAGTCGGGCGGAGAGAACCACGCTCCGGGTCCCGTCCTTTCGAATGTTTCCTGGAGACGAGGAGACGGAGACGATTCCGCTTCCGAAGGGGCGCAGCAGCACATCGAGGTCGTCGATAAACTTCTTCCCGGCAGCCTCGAGACCTTCGACCTTGCTCACTTTGAACACGGGATCCCGGAACTTGGCGGGGTGGCGAGGCCGCACGGCTGGGATGGTGAGCTCCGAGCCGAAGTAACTCGCCAGGAACGCTTTCCGCAGTTGCGGCGGGGCTTCCCGGGACCGCAGCCATCGAGGGACCCGGTACTCGAGCGTCGGTTTGTCCCCGGCGGGAGCTCCCAGGGCAAAGAGGAAGGCGCAGAACGGCTTGCTTCGCACTTCCAGACACCAGCCCGTGCCTTGGATCAGGATATCCTTCCCGGAGACGGTGTGGATGATGCCACCGCCGGAGTTGCGGATGACCGCTCCAGGGGGGAACCCCACCGTCTGCAAGTCCAATCGAATCGTCTCGAGGTCCCCCTCCGTGTCCGAGCGGAAGACGACCCTCGCGTTCCGACCTTTCACAATCAGGGTCCCGTCTCCGAACAGGTGACCCACGAGGCGCGCGACGGCAAGGGCTCGGGGTTCGTTGAGGGCCCTCAAGGGGAGCAACCCTCGCTTGGCGAGCTCTTGGACCGCATGGGCCACGTAGGTCCCGGCCGGCGCGCGGCGGACGAATTCCTCCTTGGTCAGGAGGATGAACTCCCGCTCCACGTACACGGGATGGTCCTCCAGCTTGACGATCACCCGGTCGCCCACCCGCAGCTCCCGGGACGGAACCGGCCCGCGGCCCGTGTAGATCGGATGATCGCCGGTCGCCGTCAACTCAAGGCCGGAGCGGGTCCGGAACCGGAACACATCCAAGCCGAAGTCCTTGGGCTTCAGGGCCCAAAAGGCGCTGAGCTCCGTTTCGCCCACGTGTCGGTTCGTCCAGTCGTACGTGGCGACGGAACTTTCCTTCCAGCAGTTCCGCAGCTGACCGATGGGCCGGGAGATCCCGCCTACATCGACCTTCGTGTCCCCGGCAACGCACACTGCGAGATTGAAGCGGAACGTCTTGTGCGGCATCACCCGGACCTCGTGGGCCATCATCGACATCCGGTGCAGCGACGGCTGCCGGTTGAACAGGACGATGTCGCCGTCGACGAGCTGCCGCTCGACCGTGTAGCCGAGCTCGACCGCTTCCGCGACGACCTCGGCGTTCTTCTCCGTCACGCGAATCCGACGTCCATCCGGCCGGATCACGTAATTCACGCCGGGAACGTACTCCCCGAGCGGCCCGAGGGGCGTCGGGCCGCGCTTGACCCATAGCTTGACGATCTCCGAGTTGTACGTCTGCACATGGACGGGGACGGTCAGCTCGCGGGCCGCCTCCACGGGCACGCCGACCTCGTTGATCGACAGGATCGGATCCGGCGAGATGACCGTGCGGGCGCTGAAGTTGACCCGTTTTCCGGAGAGGTTCGAACGGAATCGGCCCTCCTTGCCCTTCAGCCGTTGGACGAGCGTCTTCAGGGGCCGGCCGGAGCGGTGGCGAGCGGGCGGGATCCCGGATGTCTGGTTGTCGAAGTACGTGGTGATGTGGTACTGAAGGAGCTCCCACAGGTCTTCGACGATGAGCTGCGGCGCACCGGCGTCGCGGTTCTCGCGGAGCCGCTGGTTGATCCGCAGGACGTCGACGAGCTTGTGCGTCAGGTCGTCCTCGGACCGGTCCCCGCTCTCCAGGGTGATCGAGGGCCGCACCGTCACGGGCGGCACGAGCAACGCCGTGAGGACCATCCACTCCGGCCGCGCGACCTCCGGGTTCATCCCGAGGACGCGGAGGTCCTCGTTCGGGATTCGCTCGAGCCGCTCGCGCACCTCTTTCGGCGTGAGTTTGTGGCCGTCCTCGCGGAACGTCGTCGGCTTGTCGAGGGTGATCTTGCCCTGCTCCTCGCCGCAGTGCGGGCAGCGCTGGCGCTTCTGGGCCTCCCGCGCGGTCTCCTTCGTGACGGAGCCGATGTCCGTCACGTCGCCGCCCAGCTCCTCGACCTGTTCCATCTCCGCCATGTACTCCATCGCCTGTTGGCGGGTGAGCAGCAGGCGCCCGCACTTCCGGCACGTCGCCTGCAAGAGCTTCTTGATGTCCTTCACGTACCCGACGTGGATCACGGGCATCGCGAGGTCGATGTGCCCGAAGTGGCCGGGGCAGTCGTCGACCTTGCCGCCGCACGTCTTGCATCGGAGGCCCGGCTCGATGACGCCGAGGTGGGAGTCCATCAGGCCCATGTCGATCGGGAACCCGTCGTCGTCGTACGTGTCGGCGGTGATGATCTTCGTCGCCGACATCCGGCGGATTTCGTCCGGGCTCAGGAGGGCGAACTTGATCGACGCGATCCGCTTCGTCACCCCCCTCATGGAAGACATCATCGCATGTCCTCCAGTTGGAGTCGCATGACGACGCCCAAGGACAGGAGCTCGTCGAGGAGGAGCTTGAACGCGTACGACGTCTGGACCGGATAGATCTTCGACGTGTTGTCGTCGACGGGGCAGCGAAGGTTTCCCTTTCGGTCCTTGATCGCGAAGTGGCCGCAATCCGGGTTGCCGCAGACGTACTGGATCGTCCCGTCGGACTCGTCGAGCAACCGGTCCTTGATCACCATCGCGGCGCCGTGGCCGATCAGGCAGTCGCGTTCCATCTCACCGAACCGCAGGCCGCCCTGGCGGGACCGGCCTTCCGTCGGCTGGCGGGTGAGGATCTGCACGGGTCCGCGGCTGCGCACGTGCAGCTTGCCGGAGACCATGTGGTGCAGCTTCTGGTAGTAGATCACGCCCACGAAAATCTCCGCGGGGATCATGCGGCCAGTCTTTCCGTCGTAGAGGATCTCTTTCCCGTTCGACCGGAATCCGTTTTCCTCCAAGGCCTTGCGGAGCGCCTCCTCGCGCTCTCCGCTGAACGGGGTGCCGTCGATCGGCCGGCCCTCGAGGGAGCCGACCTTGCCGCCGATCTGCTCGAGGACGTGGGCCACGGTCATCCGTGACGGGATCGCATGCGGGTTGATGATCAGGTCCGGGATGATCCCTTGGGACGTGAAGGGCATGTCCTCGTGCGGCGCGATCAGGCCGATGACGCCTTTCTGTCCGTGACGGGAGGCGAACTTGTCGCCGAGCTCCGGCACTCGGAGGTCGCGGACTTTGACCTTCGCGAGCTTCGAGCCGTTTTCGCTCTCCGTGAGCATGACGGAGTCGACCCAGCCGCTCTCCCCGTGCCGCACGGTGACGGACGTCTCGCGGCGCTTCTGCGGCGTCAGGAAGTCCGTCTCCTCTTCGAGGAACCGCGGGGGGCTCGTCTTCCCGATCAAGACCTCCCCTCCCTGAACGAGGACCTCGGGCGAGATGAGGCCATCATCCGGCGTCAGGTTGGCGTACGACAGGTCGGCCCGCGCACCGCGCACGTCGGGCGAGGGGATCTCGAAGTGGTCCTCCTGGCCGCCCGGGTACCGGCGTTCCTCCGCGCGGTATGTCCGCATGAACGATGACCGGCCGAGACCTCGGTCGATCGAGGCCTTGTTCATGACGATCGCGTCCTCCATGTTGTATCCGTAGTACGACATGACCGCCACGACGAAGTTCTGGCCCGCCGGGCGCTCGTTGAAGGACACATGCTTCATCGAGTCCGTCTGGACGAGCGGCTTCTCCGGATAGTGGAGGAGATGGCTCCGGGTGTCGGGACGGGACCGGTAGTTGCTCGAACCGAGGCCGAGCGATTGCTTCGCCATCCCCGCCCCCATCGTGACTCGGGGCGACGAGTTGTGCTCCGGGTACGGCACCACGCCGGACGCGACGCCGAGGATGACCTCCGGGTCGACCTCGAGGTGGGTTGTCTCCTTCGTGATCGCGGACCGCACGCGGAACGTCTTGTGGCAGTACTTGCACTCAAGATCGGACTCGTCGTCGCGGCTCCCCATGTTCACCCACGTGACATCGTTGCGGCTCAGGGGGTGCTTGCACTCCTTGCAGCGGCTCGGCACGTCGTATGGGTAGATGGCGATGAACGTGTCCTCTTCCTCTTCCGCATCGATCCACTCGACGATCCCGTTGCGGACAAGGTCGGAGAACCGGAGTCGGCCCATCTTCAGCTCGTCGACGTGCTTCCTCGAGAAGGCGAGGTGGCCGTCCTTGACGACCAGGAGCGGGCGGCGGATGCGGCCCTCGTCGCAGTTGATGATGATCTCCCCCATGTTCTCGTCGAAGCGGACGTTGACCTCGTGGCTCAGGAGGCCGCTGCGCCGTCGTTCCCGAATCTCCGCGACGAGCATCTTCGGGTCTTCGTGGAGCCCGACGAGGTCCCCGTTCACGTAGACGCGGGTGAGCTGCGTCTGCTGTCCCTTCACCTGCTTCGTGCCGAGGTCCGCGAGGAGCAGCTTGACCTCCTCCTCCGGGAAGCCTTCAGAGACGTCGATTACCAGCGCCAGATTCTTCACGAGCCCGCAATTCTGGCCCTCCGGCGTCTCGTTGGGACACAGGCGTCCCCACTGCGTCGGATGGAGGTCGCGCGCCTCGAAGTGCGGCTGCGACCGGGTGAGCGGCGAGGTCACGCGGCGGAGGTGACTCAAGGCGCTCATGTTCGAGGTGCGATCCAGGAGCTGGCTCACTCCGGCCCGACCGCCGACCCAGTTGCCCGTCGCCAGGGCGTGCAAGAGTCGCTGGGTGAGCAGATCCGGGCGGATCGCCGAGGAAATCTTGAGTTCACGGCGCCGGGCGTACGAGCGTTCGAGCTGGTACTTCAGGTCCTTCACGAGGTTCGCGAACGCGACGCGGAACAGGTCCTCCATGAGGTCGCCCGCGAGCTTGAGGCGCTTGTTCGCGTAGTGGTCCTTGTCGTCCTCCCGACGTCCGCCGAGGGACAACTCGAGGACGGTGCGGGCGACGCGGCCGAGGAAGATCGCCTTCTTGATCCGATCCTCGCGGGTGTCTCCCAGGTGCGGGAGAAGGCTGCGGTCGAGGATCGACTCGACCTTCTTGATGCGATACTCCTTCGCCTGGCCCGTCGCGAACTTCTTCTCGAGGTAGTTGATCGCGTCGTCCCGCGTGAAGATGCCGTTCGGAGGGTAGTTCTTCTTGTTCTGGCACTCCTCGATGTTCGCGTAGACGATGTTCGCCATCTCGGGAGCGGAGACGATCGCGTTGTAGATGTCCTCGTCCTTCTCCATGCCGAGCGCCTTCATCAGGATGATCAGCGGGATCTGGCCCGAGGCGGTCGGCACGCTCACGATGAGCTGCCCGTCTTTCTTCTTCTCCATCAGGGTCAGGGCGCGGTACCCCTCTTTCTGGGAGAACACCTTGGCGACCTCGACCTTCCGGCCGTACCGCTCATTGAACTCGACGAGCACCCGGTTCGGTGCGAGGTCCTCGAGCGAGATCAACGCGCGCTCCGTTCCGCCGATGATGAAGTAGCCGCCCGGATCGAACGGGTCCTCGCCCAGCTCGATGAGCTTTCGGCGGTACTCGTCCTGGTTGAGCTCGCCCTCCGTCTCCATGTTCTCCTTATAGAGCAAACAGCGCTTCGACTTCGTCATGATCGGGAAGTTCCCGATGTGGACGCGCTCCGGCTCCCGCTCGATCCCGTTCTCGATGACCGTGAAGTCCAGGTAGATCGGCGCGGTGTAGTTCAGGTTCCGCTGGCGGGCCTCCATCGGGGTGAGGGGATGCGTCGCACCGTTCGCTTCCTTGACGACGGGCAGGCCGAGCGTGATCGTCGGCTTCGCTTCGAGGTCGATCCGCCCGCGGTCGTCTCGCTTCCGTCCGATCCGGATCTCGATGACGTCGCCTTCCGTCCGGTCCTCATCGAGCTTGATGATTCCACGTCGCTCGTCCTCCGGCGCGGAACGAAGGTTGTCGACGATCCGCTGCATCCGGGAGTTCGGGTTGTCGATCGTCGGCAGGAAGTCGTTGAACGATGCGATGTGATGGTTCACAATCGAGCGTTCTCGGAAGAACGCGTCAATCAAATCTCGCATGCCTTACCTCCCAATCACCAGTCGATATGCTTCCGAAACGCCCGCCGTGCCGCTCACCCGCGTCACGCGGATGATCCGGCCCTCTTCGATGGGCCCCTCGATCTTCTCCAACACCTGGATCACGGGATCGCTCTTCCGGATCTTCGGGAGCTGGTCCCGCGTGATCTTCAACGCCTTCAAAACGCGATCCGCCTCTTCCTCCGCGACGAGGCGATGTTCTGGAACGAGCTGATGCTCCAACACGTTAAACCTCAAGGGAGGTCCTCCCTGGGCGACCGTTTTGCACCTGGCATGTCACGCGCGCGCGAGCCGTACGGGCCCGCGGGGACTTTCGGGGCCTCCGCGCGGTCCGCAGGGCCCGTTCGAACCCCGGACCACCCGGTCTCTTCCCGCCCTCCGGTGAGGGAAGGCGGCTAAAAGCCGGATGCTCTTTCTAGGGACGGTTCCATCGCCATCCTACCTAGCTGAGCTACGGGCCCTCCGGCTAGCGGCGGCGACATGCGACCGTTCGCCTAATCGAGCCCTCGTATTAAAGTTTGCGGTGATGGACCGTGCGAACCCCCGGCCGAATCGCAAGAGCCGTCCATAATTATTCTCTGCAGAGGATAGAAGTCGGCCCGAGCACAATGTTTTATACGGCAACTCCATCCCAACGATTGTGATCCGGGCCGAGAGCCGATGCACATCGTGCGGGGCGGTCCTTGCCGGGAAGGGGACGACCGTGTTCGTGTGCCCGAGCTGCGGCCGAGGACAGATCGGCCGGTGCGCGCGCTGTCGCGACCAGTCCGTCTCCTATCGCTGCCCGGCCTGTTCGTTCCAAGGTCCCTGAGGTAAAGGATGGGTTCTGTCGCGATCACCTTTCGGATCATGCCCGATGATGCCGAGACGGACCTCGAAGAGGTCAAGTCGCGGGTCCGGACGAGCCTCGCCGGTTCGCTGCGCGACCTCCAGGAGCAACCGGTGGCGTTCGGCCTCAAGGCGATCCTGGCGATCGCCATCGTCAGCGATTCCGGCGGAACGGAGCCGCTCGAACAGGCCCTCGCGGCGATTCCGGGAGTCGGCAGCGTTGAGACGGTCGACGTGACCCTCGTCTGAAGCGTCCGGCGATCCCCTCAAAGGCGTCGTGCTTATCCGCGATTCAGGCTTTCGGTCCGGCCATCGACCTGTGGGGAGGAAATCCGGGTGACTCCCGAAACGAGCGCGCGCCGTCTTTCGCGCGCCGACGTCGTCGCGGCGATCGCCGCATTCCCGATCGGCGTGGTCGCCGGCGTGACGGGCGTGGGCGGAGGCGAGTACCGCGCTCCGGTCCTCCTCATCCTGCTGCGAAACGTCCGGTGGACGATCGCGGGGAATCTCCTCGCGGGCGTGATCGTCTCGGTCGCCGTCGTGGTCCTTCGAGGAGCGCTGTTCCAGGGCAGTGACGCGATGCTTCTAGCGGCGACCATGATCGTCACGTCGGTCCCGGGAGCGTATGCCGGGGCGCTCATGGCCCGCCGGACGCCGGCGAAGTGGCTCAAGGTCTTCCTTGCGGGGATCCTCGCGGCGACCGCGCTCCGACTCCTCCTCTTCGAGTCGACGAGCTCTGGACCGTTCTCGTTTGGGGCGGAGCAAGCCGCACTCGCCTTGCTCACCGGCTTCGGGATCGGCGTGGTCTCCGGGCTCCTCGGAGTCGCGGGTGGGGAATACCGCATTCCGGCCCTGATCCTGATCTTCGGACTGCCGTCGATCGTGGCGGGGACGATCAGCTCCCTCGTCTCGGTGCCGCAGCAATTCGCGGGCCTCTGGAAGCATCGGCAGCTCGGGCAGGCGACCCCCCGGGCCGTCCGCCTGGGGGCGGTCATGGGCGGGGTCGGCGTCGGGGGGGTCGCGGTCGGCGTGGCGCTCTTGCACCGGACGAGCGACGCGCTCGTGACGGGGATCCTCGCCGTCGTCATGCTCCTTGCCGCCGCCCAGATCGCGTGGGAGTCGCGCAAGCCAGACCGCGAGGAGTCGCCCGCCCCCGAGAGGGCTAAGCCCCCTTCCGTAGGATGAGGACCGGGCACTTGGCGAGCTTGACGATTCGATCCTCGACCGGACCCAACGCGAACTTGCGGAGCCCGCCCGGGGACGTGGCGCGAATCATCAACAGCGACGCCTCTCCGCTCTCCCGCAACGCCTCGGATTCCCAATGGGTGGAATAGACGACCTTCGGTTCGACGGACACGCCGCGCTCCCGGGCGCGTCCCTCGAAATGCGCACTGTCGAGCTTCAGCCGCTCCGCCTCGGCGGGATCGCTCGCCAGGCAAACGACCTCGATGATCGGAGAGTCGTCTTCCGCGAGGAGGAGTGCGAGGTCGTCGACGCCTTCCAGGCTCCAGATCGCGCTCGTGAGGATGACGATCCGCCGGAGCGGGCGCCGCCATCCCAGGGTTTTGAACACGATCACATCGCAGGGCGCGTTCTCGATCAGGTAGTCGATGTTGCTCCCGAGCACCCGCCGGTCGCCTTCGATCCGCGCGCCGCGCCACCCCATGATGAGGAGGTTGACGGCCTCCTCCTGGATGGTGTCCAAGATGATCTCATACACCTTGTGCCCGATTTTCACGACCGGACGGGTGTCGACGCCGAGGTCCTCGCCGATCCGCGCGAGGGCTTGGAGTCCGCGGATCCGCTCGTCGACGAACCCGAAGCGGATCGCCTTCGGCGGCAGGTTCCGCGGGATCTCGACGACGTTCAAGAGGCTTAACTCCCCGTTCCGCGCGCGCGCCACCCGCGCCCCGAGGTCCACGAGCGTCCGATCCTCGAACTCCCGAAGCGGCAGGAAGACGCGGTATCGCTCGAGTTCGACCCGCTCCTCTCCCGTCGTGAGGATGTCGTGGACCTCCGTCACCGCGGCCGGCCCCGGGGAGGGTCGCGGTCCGCGGCGGCCGACGAACCAATGGTACGCGAGGCCGATCGCAAGCCACAGGCCTCCGAGCCCGACCGCCAGCTCGCCCGGCGGGATCGGGGAATCCGCCATCGCCGGGAAATTCCAGAGGGTCGCTCCGAGGGCGAGGTTGAGCGCGATGGCGAGCATCGGGACGGCGGGGACGAACGGCACGCGGAATCCCGGCCCGCTCCGACGCTCCCGCCGGCGCAGCGCGATGACGGACGCGTGGACGAAGGCGAAGAGGCCGAGGAACGCGAGGCTCGCGAGGACCGCGATGGTCTCGACGGTCAGGAACACGAGCACGCCCGCGCCGAGCACCGTGAATGCGACCGCCGCCGGGGGAACCTCCCGGCCGCGGATTCGGGCGAAGACGGCCGGGAGGAGGCGATCGCGGGCCAAGCTGAACGACGTCTTGATGGCCGACGACAGATGGGCGTTGAGGGCCCCATACATCGAGACGATTCCGACGAGGAGGAACACGACGCGAATGACCGGCTGCCCGAGCAAGCTCGAGTTGCGGATGCTGGCCAGGAAGATGTCTTCGGAACCCCCGCGACACGCATCGCAGATCGGCCAGCCGGCGACGGCCCCCGGGGGGGCGTTCCCGAGGATCGCGACGAGGAACGCCGCGTACACGAGGGACGAAAGCAGGAGCGCGACGAACATCGCGCGTGGCACGGTCAGCTCGGGCCGCTTCGCCTGGTCGCCCAGTTGGGCCACCACTTCGAATCCCTGAAACGCGATGAAGAGCACGCCGGCGCCGAGGACGAGGTCGAGGGAGTTTGGAGAAGCCGCCGCGGGAGGCAGCGGGTTCGCGGGGAGGACCGAGGCGAGCCCGACCGCCGCGAGGACGACGATAAGGAGGACCTTCGCAAGGGTGAGCCGTCCGAGGGCTCGGACCGGGAGGTGGATGCGCGCGAAATGGAGGACGGCGGAGAGGCCGAGAACCCCCAAGGCCACGAACCCCACTTGGATCGGGTTCGGGCCGAAGAACGACTCGACGCTGAACGGCCAGATGAGTTCCAGGAGGAACACCCCGAGGCCCAGCGCCCCGAGCGACGTGGCGGCCATGTGCGCGCCCCACGAGAGCCAGCCGCTCAGGAACCCCGCTGGCGACGGCAGCGCGCTCCGCACCCAGACGTACGCCCCGCCGGAGGCATCCGGTCGGCCCGAAGCGAGTTCCGCGTACGACATCCCGGCGAGCATCGCGACGAGCGCGGCGATCGCGAGGCTCAGGAGGACGAACGGGCCCGCGACGGCGTACGTCGCACCGACCAGCAGGAAGATCGCGGCGCCGACCATGGCCCCGACGGCGGCCATCGTGACGTCGAAGAGCCCGAGGTCGCGCGTGACGCGCACGCGAACGGAACCGGCGCCGGGTCCCCGGGAGGCCACGAGGGCGGAGAAAGCCTGGGATACTTGAGCCTATGGCGGATGACCGGGCGAGTGAGTCGTGATCTCTAATCTCTCGAATCGCGTTAGGCAGCGGACTTCGAGGCGGTCTGAGCGATCGTCTCGCCGAGCGTGCGGAAGAGCAGTTCGACGTTCTCGCCGGATTTTGCCGAACTGAAGAAGTAGGGCGCGTCGAACGCCTCCGTGGCCTGCTTCACCTGCTCCTCGCCGAACGCGGCCTGCTCCTTGAGGTCCGTCTTGTTGATCGCGAACGTGACAGGGATCTCGCCGACGGTCCGGAACACGGACTCAACCCAGGAATCGAGATCCTCGAGGGTGTCGTATCGGGTGATGTCCGCCACAGCGAGGATGCCTTGCGCCCCGTGGAAGTACGCCTCGCGCAGCAGCTCGCGGAACCCTTTCGACCCCATGATGTCCCAGATCGTCATGTCCATCTGGACGGGATCGGCGTCTTTCGGTGTGAGGGCGAGTTCCTTCTTGGAAACCTTCGCGCCGAGCGTCACGATGTAGCGATCGTCGTACTCGTTGAGTACGTAGCGCTTGATGAGGGACGTCTTGCCGACCGCGTGCTCCCCGACGAGGCAGACTTTCACCTTCATCCGACGCGGTTCCATCATCGCGGACCTCGGGAGACGGCGGAAAACCCTCCGATGTTCGCGGCTATTTGCTAGGCTCTATTTAGTCATTGCCGCAAGATTCGCAACGACCCATTGCAATGGGGAGAAGCAACCCTTGAAATAACGACGCAGGAATGCGGCGGCGTGGACGCGTTCGCGGCGACGCGATTCGCGGTCGGCGCGGGCTGCCTCCTCGTCGCGGCCACGTCGGACGTCCGAACGCGCCGCGTGCGGGATCCGCTTTGGATCGGCCTCGGGACGTTCGGCCTCGTCCTCTTGGGGGCCCAGCTGGTCGGCGCGGGATCGCCATGGACCGCGTGGTCGCTCGTCGGCTCCGCCGCCATTCTGTTCTATGCGGTGTTCCTGGGCAAACCGCTCTTCGACGACGCCGGATTCCATCCACGGCCGGTCCGAATTCTGCTGTTTCTCGCCGCAGCGGTCCTGTTCTTCGCCCCTCTCGGGAGCAATTCGAGTGCCGCCCCGGGACCTCCCATCGCGGAGCTGGCGTCGATGCCGGTGATGCTCGTCGTGTACCAGCTGTTCTATCGGGTTCGGCTCCTCCACGGAGGGGCGGACACGAAAGGTCTCATCGCACTCACCCTGCTCATCCCGTCGTACCCGGACGCTCGCCCGTTCCCCCTCCTGACGGCCGACCCACGGGTGGAGTCGGTAGTCCGCGTCGCGTTCCCGTTTTCCCTTGTCGTGTGGGTCGACGCCGCAATCGTTTCCCTCGCGGTCCCGATCGGGTTGCTCGTCTACAACGCGGTCCGGGGGAACCTGGCATTTCCGCAGGCCTTCCTGGGATACCGCGCGCCGCTCGATCCTCCACCTCGTCATGCCTGGCTGATGGAGCGAATCACGGACGGCGGCGAGCATGTCCTCGTCCTCTTCCCGAAGCGGCGGACGGATCCCACCGGCCAGGTGGCCCGGCTCCAGGCGCGGGGCATCAAGCGGGCCTGGGTCACCCCTCAGATCCCGTTCATGGTCCCGCTCTTCGTCGGGTTCGTCCTCGCCTTCGTGATGGGGAATCTGCTCGTCGGGCTCTTGCGCCTTACCGGGTGAGCGGCAGAGATCGGGCCGTGGCCTTCGGAATTAGCCTCGATTCAGTCAATCGACTTTCCGGTCGGATCACCGGGCCGCCCGTCTGCCACGCCGCCGGAGGAGGGGGATCACCACGGCGGGAAGCACGCCGAGGACCACGATCGGGAATTCGGGAATCGGGTAGAACACGTGCCCCCAAGTGTCCGGGATGTTCTCGTCGATGGTGGGCCCGCCCCACGTGTGCCGCACGCCGAGGTTGAAGTCGTAGGCGATGATCGCGAACCCCGCGGTTTGGTCGGGGGAGGGGGTGAGGGTTCCCCACACATCCGAGTACCGGACCTTGAACTCGTAGTTCTCGATACCGCCGCCGTACCGGCTCGCCCCGGCATCGCCCGAATCGCAGCTGCCGCAGGTGGCGTCCCAGCCGACCCCGTTCCCCTGCGACTTCTTGACGGTCGTGTCGCCGTTTCCGAACACGTAGAGCAGCCGGTCGTCAGTCTGCGGGGCGCCTCCGCCGTCGTGGTTCGTGTCGAAGAGCACCACGCCCCAGTCGTTATTGTGCTTCGAGGTATCGAGGGTCAGACGGATGCATATGTAGAGGAATTGCGTGTCGTCGCGCCGGCCAATCGCGAAGCTCAAGGACGGGTTGCTGGCGACGCTCGCTCCCAAGTACTCGTCCGGCGACGTGGCGCAGTTTCCATCGATGACTGGCGTGTTGACGAGGGATGTCGCGGTGATCTCGTCCGGGACCGGCGAATGCAGCGGGGAGACCTGAGTCTTCAGGGACGGCGCCGAAGCCGGCGTCGGGATGTCCGTGAGGTCGGTCCGGCGGGTCCAGTCCGTCATCGCGTACACGGCACGTGGCCCGTTCATCGGACCGAAGAAGGCGGCCTCGGCCGATGCCTCGAGTTCCGATCCGACGAGGGCGACATCGAAGCGCCCGACGAACGGATCCCATCGCCAGGAGACATCGTTCCACGCATACAACGTCGCGGAAGCGACGCGCCCGTTTCGACCGCGGACCTCGAGGAACCGGTTCGCGACGATGCCGCCGACCGCCATCCCAATCGAGTCGCGGTCATCCGTATCCACATAGATGTCCAGCAGATCTTCCGCGGCGTTCCGTCGAGGCGGCTGCGGCGCGGGCGGGGTGCCGTTTCCCCCCGCCACGGGGATCGTCTTCTGCTCGGGGAGGATCGCGCCCTCGAGGATGCTTCCTTCCGTGTGGACGTAGAAGAAGGCTTCGGAGGGGACCGCGAACGCCGTCCCGCGCAGGTCGATCGACGAAGGGAGGGAATCGTCCGGATCCAAGACCGGGGACGTCCATTCGGCGAACAGGCCGTCGACCACGTAGCCGGACGGCGCGGAGCCGACGTACAGTCGCGCGCCCTTTCCCGTGATTGTCGCGGGGACGGGGTCCGAACTTCCGGCTGCCACGGTGCCGGCATCGAGGAGCTGGAGCGAGACGAAGGAACCGGCCGGCAGCCCCGACGGATCGAGGGTGATCGCCTCGACGCGCGGCGGCTGGCCCGCAGCGACGACGAACGGGAATGGCGGCGTGAGGATTGTCCCGCCTCCCGTGTGATTGAACTGGAGGCTGCGGACCTCGACGCTCCCTCCGAGGGCCTGAAGGTGCAGCTCGAGGACGGGCGTCGGTGACGCGATTGAACTCGTCAGCGGAATCTGTTCCACCACGAGCGCGCCCAGGGGGCGCCCAACACTCGCCCCGAGGTCCACGTCGTCTCCGAGGCGAAAGGCGGGGGCGAAGCGCCAGCCCGGCACCGAATCGAGGCCGACCTGGATGTCCGTCAACATCAACTCAACTTCCGATCCGGCGGACGCTGCGGCGAACGCGCCGGTGGTGCGGAACGCCGTCGCGTTGTCGCGGTCTGGATCTCCCGTCCACTGACGGACCGCCGTTCCCTGGACCTGCCCGCCCCAGCCCCACGCCTCGGCAAGGAAGTCGACGTCGCGGTTCTGGACCGTGTATCCCCGCCTCGACGGATCGTCGATGAGGAGGTAGAGACTCGACACCTCGGTGCCGGGGAACATCGGCCCCTCGGTTAGGCCGTAAACGAAGACGCGGCCCGGCTCCGTGTGGACTTTGAAGGCGACGAGGTCCGCCCCCGCAGGGAGGGCCTCCACCGGGTCCACGTAGGTCGAGACCGACGCCCATTCGGAGAAGTTGCCGTCGATAGCGAAGGGCGACCGGACTGGCTCCGGCGTGCCGAAGAAGTATCCGAGGACGACCATCACGAGGACGCACGCGGCGATGAACGCTCCGACCCGACGGTAGTCCGACGGAGCCACGATGCCGTACTTGCTCTGCCGGAGCCTCACCCCGTTCGTGAAGCCGATTCCGTGGACGAGCCCGTTCGTCCGGCCGCGGCTCTCGACCAATCCGTTCGTGCGGCCGCGGGCGCCGTTGGTCCATCCGTGCGGCGAACTCGGATTCCGCACAGCCGGAGCGGGGCGGCTCACGAGGCCTCGGGATCCGCGGGACGGGTCCACCCTCTCAGCCTCCGGCGGCCCGACGGCTTTGACGTCGGCCTCGGCGCGCGGCGGCCGCCATGGCGGCGAGCCCAAGGGCCATGAAGAGGGCGCCGAGTTGCGCGGCGAACAGGTTCAGCGAGCCGAACGCATTGTACGACTGACCGATCAACGGAACGCGGAAGAAATCGTGGAGGAACGAGCCGAAGACCAAGACGGCGCCACCGAAGGCCACGTTCACGCCGCCGACATAGAAGACCACCCGGTGGCTCCGACGGGGCCTCGGCGGGCGCGTGGACGGAGCCCGGGCGGCCGTCTGGACTGATTCCGCCACGGCCATCGGGGGCGGTGGGATTTCTCGGTACCGCGACACCGCTTCGACGGGCTCTTCGATCAGGAGCTGCGATCCTTGCTCTCCATAGAACTCGACCTCCGGAGCGGCTTCCGCTTCCGGCGGCGGTGGGATCTCCTCGATGGTCACTTCGGGCTCCGGCAACGGCTCCGGCGGCGTCTGGTCGTATTCGTCCGTCGGAATCGGAGCATCGGACTCGGGCACAGGCGACTCGGGGGTTTCCTTCTCGCCCTCGTCCGGTCCTCGTTCCTCGACAGAGACCGCGGTGGTTTCTGGAGCCTCGCCCGCAGCGGGCTCCGGCGGCGGACTCTCGGCGCTTGGCGCCGGTGGATAGCGGGCCGGCGGCCCGGCCTCGAGCTCGACCTGCTGCGGCTCGGCTTCGATCTCCTCCTCGTCGAGCTCTTCGGACATCAGGTGGTACTTCGCGAGCCCCAGGCGGTGAACGAGGCCTTCGGCCACCGGCTCCGCCGGGGAGCCCGTCACACCGCGCGGGCGCAAGATCTCGACAAAGATGCCGCACCGCGGGCAGAGGGCCTCGGGCTGGTCCCAGAACGACTTCAGCGGACCATCGCAATTCGGGCAGCGGTCCGGGGGCAACTCGGAGCCCGCATCGGGTGGCGCTTCCGGCGCCGGTTCGTCTACCATTGAGTCTTGAAGGGTTCCCTCCCTGGCCGGATAAACATGGGGAGTCGATTCGCGGGGGTGATTATCAGATGAGCATCGGTACGACCGTTCGATCATGCGGCGCGGCCCACCCGCACGGTCCATGTCGCCGTCGTTTGATCTCACGCGCGGGGTTCGAGACTCCGTTTGACGTCACGAAAAGGGAAAGGAAGAAGGTGCACGTCCGAGGGACGTGCATGTGACGCGCGCGTACCAGGCGCGTGCCGATTACCGGGTCAGGCGTGGTCGCGCACAGCCGGCAATGTCGGAGATCGCCGAGCCGATTCCGCCGGGGGAGTTTCCCCCATCGAGGATTTCGCGGACGGCCGACGAGACGCAGGAGCCCGAATCGCCGCTCGGTGCACGGGAGCCCGCGGCCTCGAGATTCACCGAGGCT